>NZ_JBHUWW010000014.1:0-95047 GCF_042669755.1 Kitasatospora sp. NPDC057223
GGCCTCCGCCGTGCACCAGGGGTCAGACGGCGGACGCCGCCGCCTCCGGTACGGCCGCCCGCCCGGCCGCGGCGGCGGCCTTCGGGGCGAGCACCCGCTCGGCGAGGTGGCCGAACAGCAGGCCGAAACCGGCCCAGAGGGTGAGCTGGATGGCGAGGGCCGAGAGGCGGAACTGCCACAGCAGCGTGGCGGAGAACTCCTCGGGCACCTCGTTGATCGCGGGCAGGAACGCGTACGCGAGGCCGACGGCCACGGCGAAGCCGGCCACGGCCGCCACCGTCGCGTACCAGTTGCCCAGACGCGGGGCCAGCCGCCTGCCGACGATCACCGCGCCGACGGCCAGCAGCACGCTGAGCGCCATCATCAGGAAGTACAGCGTGGTGCGCCTGCCGATCGTCTCGGGATCACCGATGGACGGCGGGTTGGCCGGGTACTTGAGGAACGGCACGAGGTACACCGCGAACAGGGCCGCCGCGGACAGCAGGGCGGCCGTGGCGCGCGGGGTGAAGCGGCCGACCCGGCCGAGGGCGAAACAGAAGCCGAGCGCGGCGAGCCCGCCCAGCGACACGCCGTACAGCAGGATTCCGGTCGCGAGGCCGGCAGTCGACTGCAGCGAGCGGCTGACGAGTTCGACCTCGCCGTGCTCGTGGCTGTGGGCCTCCTCGAACGAGATCGCCGCGTCGATGTGCGGTTCGCCCATCAGGTAGGCGACGACCAGGGCGAGCAGTCCCGCCGCGAGGCCCGCGAGCATGCCGCGGACCAGCAGGGATCTGACGGTGGTGGAGTTCATGAGCAGGGTTCCCCCGGGATCAGTGGCAGGGGAAGCCGAGCAGGTGACGGCCGTCGTGCACCCATTCGTGCACCGTCTCACCGGAGATGAGGGCGGTGGCGCCCTGCTCGGCGCCGACGAAGTAGATCAGACCCACCATCAGGATGCCGAAGAAGACCGCCCAGGGCGCGATCGCCTTGAGAGGCAGGGTGAGAGGGGCAGCGGGGATGGCTGCGGGGGCAGCGGAATGTGCCATGACAGGACCTCCTCGGGAACTCGCGTCCCGCTAGATGGTGCAGAGACGACGGCATCGGGTCTGACTCCCCGCCCGCACCGGCCGGTTGGGCTGGTGCTGCGGGCTTACAGTGGCGCGACCGTGCCGGATTCTCACCGGACTTCCGTCATACCGTCGTCGTATCGGGCTTGAAGGTACCGTCTGTGGTCGGGCCCGCCAAGGGCGCGCGCGGGGCGCTCTTGCGCCGCGCCCGGCCGGTGCGCCTGCCCGGCGCCGGGTGCACGGAGCGAATCGCCTTGGCGGCAGTGCAGTTGGAGAGGACGAGGAGACAGTGGTGACGGTCCGGGTGACCTTGGTCTCAGCGGCGATGAGCACCGCCCTGCGGGAGGCCCGCTTCGACCGGGACGGGCCGCTGGAGCCCGCCGGCCTGCGCCAGGCCCGGTCGGCCGCGGCGGAAGTCCCGCGCCACGCAAGGGCCTACGCCTCCCCGTCGGTCCGCTGCGCCGGTACGGCTGCCGCCCTGGGCCTGGCCGCCGAGCCGGTGCCTGCGCTCGCCGGCTGCTCGATGGGCCGCTGGACGGGCCGGACGCTGGACGAGGTCGCGGCCGCCGAGGCGGACGCGGTCGCCCGCTGGCTGGCCGACCCGGACGCCGCCCCGCACGGCGGCGAGCGCCTGTCGGCGTTCTGCACGCGGGTCGGCGCCTGGCTGGACGCCCTGCCCGACAGCACCCCCGACAGCACGCCCGACAGCACCCCCGACACCACCCCCGACACCACGCCGGACGCTGCGCCGGACGGTCGCGGCCCGGTCCTCGCGGTGGTCGAGCCGGACGTCGTGCGGGCCGCCGCGCTGCACGCCCTCGGCGTGCCGGGGGCCGCGTTCTGGCGGCTCGACGTGCGCCCCCTGACCGTCACCGAACTGACCGGGCGCGCCGGCCGGTGGAACGTCCGCTGGGGGAGTCCGGCAGGACGGGCGACGGACTGAGGCGCAGCCTCTGCGAGACTGTGCACCTCCCCCACCGGCCGACCCGAGAGGTGCTTCGTGACGCCGTCGCAGCAGCAGCAGCAGCAGCCGCAGCCGCAGCAGCCGTACGGTACGGCCCCGGCGCCGGCCGGCGGCCCCCTGCTGGTCGAGCGCGGCGCCCGCCCGGAGGACGGCCGGTGCCGCCACCTGCTGGTCTGGCGCGCCGGGCCCGGGTGGCGGATGCTCAGCAGCGGCGTCCTGGGCGGCGGGCTCGGGGAGCGCGGCTGGGTCCTCAACGCCCAGGTCAGACCCGGCTACAGCCGGATGGACCCGGACCGGCACCTGGCGGAGCTGGCCGCCGCCCAGGGCCTCGCCGGCCCCGGAGTGGGGCTGATGACCGCCGCCGACGTCGACGGGTACACCTGGGCGGCCGAGGACGGCGCCACCGCCGTCGTGACCACCGGCATCGGCGTGCCGACCTGGGCGGCCGCGCCCGAGCCGGTACCGGCCGCCGCCACCGGGTACGTCCCGGGCACGATCAACATCCTCGCGGTGGTGCCGGCCGCCGTGTCCGACGCCGGTCTGGCCAACCTCCTCACCACGGTGACCGAGGCGAAGGTGCAGGCGCTGCTCGACGCCGGGTACGACTGCTCCGGCACGGCCTCGGACGCGGTCTGCGTGGCCGTCCGGGCGGCCGGCCCCGGCACGGACGCCGAGCCGTTCGGCGGCCCCAGGTCCACCTGGGGATCGCGGCTGGCCCGCGCCGTGCACCGGGCGGTGCGCGAGGGCGCGGAACAGGACCGCGTGCGCCGGGCCGGCGGCCCGCTGCCGGGGCATCCGGCGCCGCTCGGGGTCTGCCGGAGCGCGGTCCTCCTGGCCGGCTGAGCCGTCCCCCGGTCGGCCGATCAGGATGGCGTCGCCGCGGTGCGGGCCCGAGCCTGGGTGCACATCGTCCGTCTGCGACAGTCCGCGACAGTCCGCGACAAGGAGCCCCGCCATGACCGTGACCGCCGATCTCGACAAGGTGCTGGACAAGAAGTACGAGAACCTGAGCCTCCCGGAGGTGCTGGACGCTCCGGTCGCCGCGCTGGCCGGCGTGACCGACGCCCACGGTGAGGCGCTCGCCGCGCTGAAGATCAGGACGGTCGGCGACCTCGGGCGCAACAAGTACATCCGCTGGGCCGTCGCCATGGCGGACCTCCAGGACCGCACGCACTGACCGCGGCGAGGCGGCGGGAGCGGGTGACGGGGTGCCGGTGACCGTGGTGGAGGGACGCCGGCTGTCCCTGTCCCACCTGGACAAGGTCTACTTCCCGCAGACCGGGACGCTCAAGGGCGAGATCGTCCGGTACTACGCGGCCGTCCAGTCCACCCTGCTCCCGCACCTGCGGGACCGGCCGCTGTCGTTCCTGCGCTGCCCCGAGGGCGTCGACGGCGAACGGTTCTTCGCGAAGAGCCCGCCGTCCGGCACGCCGGGGTGGGTGCGCACCGTGGCGGTGCCCAGCACCGCCGGGGGCCTGCGGCAGGTCGTCGTCGACGACGCCGCCACCCTGGTCTGGGCGGCCAACCTCGGCTGCGTCGAACTGCACGTGCCGCAGTGGCACGCCGCCGAACCGGCCCTCGCCGACCGGCTCGTCCTCGACCTCGACCCGGGCGACGGCGCCGACGTCCTGACCTGCCGGGCCGTCGCCGGCCTGCTGCGCGAGCGCCTCGCCGCCGACGGCCTCACCGCCTGGGTCAAGACCTCGGGCTCGAAGGGCCTGCACCTGCTGGTGCCGCTCCGTCCGACGCCCAGCGAGCGCGTCTCGGCGTACGCGAAGGCCGTCGCGTCCGAACTCGAACAGGCCCACCCCGACCTGGTGGTGCACACCATGGCGAAGGCCCGCCGGGTCGGCCGGGTGCTGGTCGACTGGTCGCAGAACGCGGCGAAGAAGACCACCGCCGCCCCCTACACCGTCCGGGCCCGGCCCCGGCCCACCGTCTCCACGCCCCTCACCTGGGACGAACTCGACCGGGCCGCCACGGCCGGCGAACTGGAGTTCACCATCGCCGACATCCCCGGCCGGCTGCGCGAGCACGGCGACCTGCTGGCCCCGCTGCTGATCCCCTCCCGCGCCCACCGCCTGCCGGACGTCCCCGGTTCCGCCCCGGCGGGCCCTGCTCCCACTCCCGCTCCCGCTGCCGCCGGCCTGGAGCCGCCACTCGACGTGATGCGCCCGGCCGCCGTCCCCGCGCTGCCGCCCGAGGACGGGCTCGGCGGCGCCGGAGTGGTCTACGAGCTGAAGCTGGACGGCTTCCGCTGCCTCGCGTTCGCCCGCGGGCGCCGGCCCCCCTACCTGCAGTCCCGCTCCGGCCGGGACCTCTGCGCCGAGTTCCCCGCGATCGCCGACGCTGTCGCCCGGCTGCCCGAAGGGCTCGTCCTCGACGCCGAACTGGTCGCCTGGCAGGGCGGACGCTTCGCCTTCGGGGAACTGCTGCGCACCCCCGCCGCCCGGGACGCGGACGGCGTGGTGCTCGGGCTGATCGCCTTCGACGTCCTGGCCCTGCCCGGCGGCCGGGACGTGCGCCGGCTGCCCCTGGCGGACCGGCGCCGGCTGCTCTCCGAGGTGCTGGCCGACGTGCCGCCGCCCGTCCAGGCCGTGCTGGCCACCGGCAGCCGGGCCGAGGCGCTGAGCTGGTCCGAGCGGCTCGCCGACTCCGGCGTGGAGGGCATCGTCTGCAAGAGCCTGGCCTCGGCCTACCGCGCCAGGGGAGCCGGCCGGGCCTGGGTGAAGTACCGGCCGGGCGACACCACCGACGCCACCGTCACCGGCTTCACCGGCACCCCCGGCCGCCCGCGCGCCCTGCTGCTGCGCCTCGCCGACGGCACCACCGTGCTCGGCTCGCCGCAGCTCACCCCGGTGCAGGCGCGGCAGGTCGCCGAGGCGGCGGCCGGCCTGCTCGATGAGCCGAGGACGGACCCCGAGCACGGGACGGTCCACCCCCTGCGGAGCCCGCTGCGGGCCGAGGTCAGGATCGGCACGGGCCGGGCGTCCGGCGCCCGCTTCGTCCGGCTCCGCGGCGACTGAGACGGGCCGGACGACGGGGGCGTGCGTGATCCGGGGGGTCCGTGGTCCCATGGAGTGCGGGGGATCCGAGAGGAGGCCGGTGATGGCCCGACCGATCTGGAGCGGGATCCTGAGCTTCGGCCTGGTTTCCGTACCCGTGTCGCTCTACGCGGCGACCGAGGACCACACCGTGCACTTCCGGCAGATCCAGCGCGGCACCTCGGACCGGGTGCGCAACCTGCGGGTGAACGAGCGCACCGGCAAGGAGGTCGCGTTCGGTGACATCGTCAAGGGCTTCGAGACCGCCGAGGGCGAGTACGTGGTGGTCGAGCCGGAGGAGCTCGACCAGATCTCGCCCGGCCGCTCCAAGACCATCGAGATCAGCGGATTCGTCGACCTCGACCAGGTCGAGCCGATCTTCTTCGACAAGACGTACTACCTGGGGCCCAAGGGCAAGGAGTACGCCAAGGTGTACACCCTGCTGCAGAAGGCCCTGGAGCAGTCCAACCGGGCCGGCATCGCGCTGTTCTCGATGCGCGGCAAGGAGTACCTGACCGCCGTCCGGGCCGACCGGGGGATCCTGACCGCGCACACCATGCACTTCGCCGACGAGGTCCGCGACCCGCACCGGGAGATCGGCAACCTCCCGGAGAGCGGCACCACGGTCAGCGACCGCGAGCTCACCATGGCCGAACAGCTCATCGACATGCTCGCGGTGGACTGGAACCCCGACGACTACAAGGACACCTTCGAGGAGAAGGTGCACGAGCTGATCGCGGCCAAGCAGGCCGGGCAGGAGTTCGAGGCCCCCTCGGCGGCTCCCCGGCCCAGCAACGTGATCGACCTGATGGACGTCCTCAGCCGCAGTCTGGAATCCGCCGGCCGTCCGGCCGGTGCGGATGCCGACGCCGGAGGCGGAAGCGAAGCCGGTGCCGAGGACGAAGGCGCCGGAAAGCCCCGCAAGCGGGCCTCCGCAGGCCGGAAGAAGGCGCCGGCCGAGGACCTGTCGGAGCTCACCAAGGCCGAGCTGTACCGGCGGGCGAGCGAGCTCGACATCCCGCACCGCTCCACCATGACCCGGGACGAGCTCCAGGCCGCCCTGGAGCAGGCGGCCGTGCCCGCGCGGCATCTGCGCGCGGCCTCCTGACCGGCACCGAGTAGCCTGAGCACGACAAACCGGCCCCGCCCGGCACCGCGGGGCCGGCCCGGATCGGCACGGCCGGAAGGAACACCGCACCAGTGACCACCGAACGGACCGGCCCGCCCCTCACCGGCGGCGAGCGCGAAACGCTGCGCGCCTTCCTCGACTACCACCGCGCGACGCTCGCGATGAAGTGCGACGGCCTCTCGGACGAGGACCTGCGCCGCCGCTCGATGCCGCCGTCGACGCTCACCCTGCTCGGCCTGGTCCGCCACATGGCCGAGGTGGAGCGCACCTGGTTCCGCCGGGTCATCAACGCCGAGGACGTCCCGTTCGTCTGGTCCGACGAGGAGGACTACCAGGCCGCCTACGACGCGAGTTCGGCCACCCGGTCGGAGGCGTTCGCCGCCTGGCAGGCGGAGGTCGAGCACTCCCGAAGGATCGAACAGGCCGCCGAGTCCCTGGATGTGACCGGCCATCAGGCCCGCTGGGGCGAGGACGTCTCGCTGCGCCTGGTGATGCTGCACCTGATCCACGACTACGCCCGGCACAACGGCCACGCCGACTTCCTCCGCGAGGGCATCGACGGCACGGTCGGCGCCTGACCGCAGCGCGCCTGACCGCGCCGCGCCGGGCCGGGCCTCAGGGCTTGCCGTCGGCCGGCGGCAGGGCGTCGGCGACGCTGCGGGCGAGGGTGACCGGGTCGCCCGACGGCGTGAGCGGGTACGGGTCGGTCCGGTGCGCCCAGGCGTCGTCCATCGCGAACCAGTCGACCGGGGCGGGAGCGGTTCCGGTGGACAGCGCGTGGTCCAGGGCGGCGAACCAGACCGCCCAGCGCGGGGCGTAGACACTCCCGACCAGGCCCGACCACTCGCGGTTGGCGTAGTCGTGCAGGCCGCCGTCCTCGCTCGGGCCGCGCCCGCCCCAGGTGGTGAGGAGTGAGCGGGCGTCGTACTCCAGCCGGTCCGCCTCGGCGGTGTCCGCGCCCTGCGACCGGGCGGCGGCGAGCCAGGGGCCGAGCAGGAGGCGCGGGTCGCTGCCGGTGAGCCGGTCGAGCAGGGCGAGATCGCCGTTCCACTCGGCCACCAGGGTGCGGAACCGCAGCAGGGACCCGCTGCGGTAGGCGTCGGCGATCAGCGGGAGCAGCGTGCGGGCGCGGTCGGAGAGAGCCTGCCGGGCGGTGTTGACCAGGTCGAAGCGGTAGGCGTCCGAGGTCTGCAACTCCGGTGCGACCTTGAGGAGTTCCGTCAGAGCACGGCGTACGTACGCCGGGTCGTAGCGCATCGAGGGCGGGCTCCAGCTCGCGGCCGTGGCGACGTCCAGGCCCGGCCTGGCGGCGAACAGGCTGTCCTGCGCCTCGCTCCAGGTACCCGCCTCCATGCCGTACGGGCCCTGCCGCAGCGCGTCCCAGGCGGCGGCGGCATGCGGGTCGGCGCCGCCGTAGCGGCGGGCGGCGTACTCGCCGAACCAGGCGGTCAGGTCCACCGGATTCTGCTGCCAAGCGAGTTGGGTGAACAGGTCGAAGGCCGCCGGGTCGGTTCCGGTGCCCTCCGGGAGGTAGGCGATCCCGCTCTGGGCGCTGCCCGGCCGGGCCCGCCCCTGCTCGAACCGCCGCACCCAGGCGCCGGTGTTGGCGCCGAGCGTGGTGTGGCCGCCGAAGTTGGGAATGCTGCCGAACGCGTACGGGGCGCCCTGCCACCGGGTGTCGCGGTCCAGCTCGTCGGCGCGGTCCGCCAGGCCGTCCAGGACGAGCACCCGTGAGCGGTCGACGCCGGACAGCAGGGCGGCGGACGGGTTGTCCTGCCAGCCGAGGACGGCCCAGAGCGCGCCGGGGTGCGCCGTGAGCAGCGCCCGCTGCACGGCTCCCGCGGCCCGCGCCACGTCCACCGGGCCGGCGGTGCCGCCCTCGTGCAGCAGGTCCATCTTGTACATGCCGCTGTCACCGAACGCCTCCTGCTGCGCCCGGTAGTAGGCGGCCGCGAGCGGGGCGAAGACCTCGCTGGTCGGGTCGAGCCAGTCGGGCCGGTCGAAACCGACCCAGTCGCCCTGCGGGACGGTGCGCGCACCGGGGTTGCGGGCGGCGAACCCGGGCGGGACGGTGCCGAAGAAGCCCGGGAACACGGGCGTCATGCCGAGCGAGCGCAACCGGTCGGCGATCCGGCGGCCCAGCGCGGCGCGGGCGTTGACCAGCCGCTCCGGGACGGGCCCGCCGAAGCCGCTCATGTTCTGGAGCAGCCACCAGCTCTGGTGGGCCGGTGCGGGAATCCACTCGCGCAGCTCCCCGGCGCGGTAGCCGAAGCTCTGCAGGGCCTGGAGGTAGGGGAGTTCGGCGCCGGTCTGGACGAAGACCTCGTTGACGCCGTGCAGGGCCAGCACGTCGATCTCGCGCTGGTGGGCGGCGAAGTCACGGTAGGCGCCCGAGTACCCGGCATCCGTGTCGTTCAGCGCGTACCGGTGCGGGACGACGGCGCGCCGGGTGACCGGACCGGTCACGGCGGGCAGGACGGCCGGTAGGGCCGGCAGCGAGTCGCCCGGCAGGCCGATGTCCACCCCGGCGACGTGCCCCAGGTACCAGCCGACCCCGGTGAGCAGGGTGGCCGGCGAGGTGCCGCGGACGGTGACGGCTCCCGCCGTCCCGCTGACCGTGAAGTAGTCCCCGCCGCCGTCCCCCGGCACCGGGGTGAGGGTGAACTGACCGGCGTGGGAGGGCAGGAGGCGGCCGACGGCCTCCACGGCCGGCGCCGCCTCGAAAGGTGCGGCGGCCGGGGCCGCACCCGGCGCCGCCAGCAGGGCGGCGGCCGCCACCAGGGCTGCGAGGGTCGCGGCCGTCCGGCGCGGGCGGGAGTACGGGTGCATGCGGCCGGTGCCTTCCGTCAGGCTCTGAGGGGATTCTGCCCGGTGGCCGCCGGCGCGGGCCCCGCCGACGTCGGCGCGTCCGGGTGAAGTCGGACGCCGCGGCTGCGTCCCGCCACGGTGGCGGCGGCGTACGGTCGGCAGGGGCGACGGCCGCCGGGCCCGACCGACGAGGAGGAGTGATCCCGATGGACAGTCACGACTGGGACGCGCGCTACGGTGCCACCGATCTGGTCTGGGGCGTCGAGCCCAACCGGTGGGTGGTCCGGGAGTGTGCGGACCTGCCCGCCGGACGGGCCCTCGATCTGGCGGCCGGCGAGGGCCGCAACAGCATCTGGCTGGCGGCGCGGGGCTGGCGCGTCACCGCGGTGGACTTCTCGCAGGTCGCCGTCGACCGGGGGCGGCGGCTCGCCGCGGCCGGGCCGCCCGAGGTCGCCGGGCGGCTGGACTGGGTCCGGGCGGACGCCCTCGGGTACCGGCCCGAGCCGGGCGGCCACGACCTCGTGCTGATCGTCTACCTGCACCTGCCGGCCGCCGAACGGCGCCGGGTGCTCGACCTGGCCGCCACCGCGCTCGCCCCCGGCGCCACCCTGCTGGTGGTCGGCCACGCCACCGCCAACCTCACCGAGGGCTCCGGCGGCCCGCAGGACGCCCGGGTGCTGTACAGCCCCGGGGACATCGTGGCCGACCTCGCCGGGCACGGCCTGCGGACGGTCCGCGCCGAGCACGTGCACCGCTCGGTGGCCACCGCCGACGGAGCGTCCGCCCGGGCCGTCGACGCCCTCGTCCGGCTGGAGCGCCCGCAGGGCGCCGGCTGAGAAGCCGGCGCCCTGCGTTTCGGTGGTTCGAAGGCTCAGTGCTGCAGCGCGGGTTCGGCGGCACCGGCGCTCCCGGTGACGACCCGGGCGCCCCGGGCGGGGTCGCGGCGGTCGAGCGCGCCGGAGACGAGGGCCAGCAGCAGGGCGGCGGCGGCGAGGGCGGCGCCCACCCAGTTCGGGGCGGTGTAGCCGAAGCCGGCCGAGATGACCATGCCGCCGATCAGCGCCGCCAGGGCGTTGCCGAGGTTGAAGGCGCCGATGTTGACGGCGGAGGCGAGGGTGGGGGCGCCGGCGGCCTGGTCCAGCACGCGCTTCTGCAGCGGCGGGACGGTGGCGAAGCCGAGCGCGCCGATCAGCGTGATGGTGACGGCCGCGGCGACCTTGTTGTGCGCGGTGACGGTGAACAGGGCCAGCACCAGGGCCAGCGAGCCGAGCGTGACGTACAGCATCGGCATCAGGGCCCGGTCGGCGAACCGGCCGCCGACGAGGTTGCCGCCGACCATGCCGAGGCCGAACAGGACGAGCAGCCAGGTGACGGAGGAGTCCGCGAAGCCGGCCACCTCGGTCATCATCGGCGAGATGTAGGTGATGGCGGCGAAGACCCCGCCGAAGCCGAGCACCGTCATCGCCATCGCCAGCAGGACCTGGACGTTGCGGAAGGCGGCCAGCTCGTTGCGCAGGCTGACGCCTTCGGCCTTGGGGATCTCCGGCACCAGCTTGACGATGCCGACCAGCCCGAGCACGCCGAGCGCGGCCACCAGGAAGAACGTGGTCCGCCACCCCGCGGCCTGGCCGACGTAGGTGCCGAGCGGGACGCCGACGACGTTGGCGACGGTCAGGCCGGTGAACATCATGGCGATGGCGCCGGCCTTCTTGGCGGGCGCGACCAGGTCGGCGGCGACGACCGCGCCGATGCCGAAGAACGCGCCGTGCGCGAGGGAGGCGACCAGCCGCCCGGCGACCATCACCGGGAAGACGGGGGCGAGGGCGGACAGTACGTTGCCGGCGATGAACAGGCCCATCAGCAGCATCAGCATCCGCTTGCGGGAGATCTTGGTGCCGAGCACGGTCATCAGGGGGGCGCCGATGACCACGCCCAGGGCGTAGCCGGTCACCAGCCAGCCGGCGGTGGGGATGGTGACACCGAAGTCGCCGGCGACCTCGGGCAGCAGGCCCATGATCACGAACTCGGTGGTGCCGATTCCGAAGGCCCCGATGGCGAGGGCCAGGAGTGCGAGGGGCATGGGGGATGCCTTCCAGATGTTTGCTTCCGTGCCTTACGAGCGCCAACAATAATTGCAGGCGCTGGTTAATTGCAAGCGCGGGATATTGCGAAAGTGCTCTATCCTGGGAACCGCATCGCACGGAGGAGGAAGCCGGACATGACCGCCACGGATCCCGCACTCACCACCCTGGCCCAGGGCTGGTGCGCACTGTCGCTGCTGCACGGGCGGATCGAGAGCCACGTGGAGAAAGCGCTGCAGGGCGCCCACGACCTGAGCGTGCGCGAGTACTCCCTGCTCGACGTGCTCAGCCGCCAGCACGACGGCCCCGGCGGGCACCTGCAGATGAAGCAGGTCGCGGACGCGGTCGTGCTCAGCCAGAGTGCCACCACCCGGCTCGTCACCCGGCTGGAGGACCGCGGGCTGCTCGCCCGTTACCTCTGTCCCACCGACCGGCGCGGCATCTACACCAACGTCAGCGAGACCGGTCAGGCCCTTCTGGAGCAGGCCCGCCCCACCAACGACCGGGCCCTGCGGGAGGCCCTGGACGAGGCCGCGACCGTTCCCGAGCTGTCACCGCTGGTCTCGGCCGTCGAGAAGCTGAACGTCCCGGCCTGATCCGGGGAGCGCCCGAAGGGCCGCCGGGAACCGCCTTGTGGCGGCCCCGGCGGCCCTTCGCGTTGTCGGCGTCCGGCCCGGGTCAGCCCAGGTCCGCGCCGAGGATCACCGAGCGGGTCAGGTTGCGCGGGCGGTCCGGGTCACGGCCGTCGGCCTCGGCGGCGGCGACGGCGAGCCGGTGCACGCGGACCAGGTCGGCCATCGGGTCGAGGGCCGGCCGGTCCGCGTCCGCGCCGGAGCCGGCGATCAGCAGGCCGCCGACCCGGGTGACGTCCGCGCCGAGGCCGGCGGGCAGGGCGCCGAACGTCCAGACCGCCCGGCCGGGGCCGGTGATCGCGATCGGGCCGTGCCGGTACTCCATCGCGGGGTAGGCCTCGGTCCAGGCGCCGGCCGCCTCGCGCATCTTCAGTGCCGCCTCCTGGGCCAGGCCGTACGTCCAGCCGGTGCCGAGGAAGGAGATCTGGCCGGCGGTCAGCGCTCCCTCGGGCAGCGGCTCGGCCAGGGCCCGCCCGGCGTCCAGGGCGGCCTGCGCGACGGTGCGCACGCCGGGCGGCAGGGCCCCCTCGGTCTCCAGGTGGGCGCGGAGCAGTGCGAGCGCGGTGGTGGCGAAGCGGGTCTGCACCACCGACTCCTCGTCCGCGAAGTCGAGCACCACGGCGTTGCCGGCGAGCTTCATCACGGGGGTGGCCGGGTCGGCGGTGATCGCGGTGGCGGCCGTCGAGGCGCCCAGCCGGGCGAGGAGGTCCAGCACCTCGGAGGTGGTGCCGGAGCGGGTGAGCGCGATCACCCGGTCGTAGGCCCGTCGCCGCGGGAACTCGGAGGCGGCGAAGGCGTCCGTCTCGCCGTGGCCGCCCTGCTCGCGCAGCGCCGCGTACGCCTGGGCGATGAACCACGAGGTGCCGCAGCCGATCACGGCGACCCGCTCGCCCCGCCGGGGCAGGACGGCGGCGTGTGCCGGTGCGAGTTCGGCGGCCCGCTGCCAGCAGGCCGGCTGGGAGTCGATCTCGACGGCCGTGCGGGAGGTGGGGGCGGGCGTCGGGCTCGGCATGGGCGCTCCTGGGGTGACCGGGACGGAAAACTGTCTGCTTGATACTGCTCATTAGATAGCAGTTTCACGCATGATCGCGCAATCCTGCTTCGAATCGGCGTCGAGTTCCCGGGGGGTGTGACCAAGCGCACGGAGGAGTTGCCATCCGAAATGGTTGCCCGAGGCAACCAAGGCATATAGTTGCCCCAGGCAATCAAATTCGAGGGGTGACGCGTGGACGACCAACAGGCAATCGCCTCGGTCCTCAGCCATCTGGGCGCCGTCGGCGACCTGCGCCGCCACCTCGTCCCGCAGGCCACCGCCCGGGTCGCCGTGCTCGCCGCACTGGAACGGCACGGCGAGATGCGGGTGGTCGAACTCGCCGAACACCTCCTCGTCGACATGTCGGCCGTCAGCAGACAGCTCTCCCACGCCCAGCAGGACGGCCAGGTCGCCCGTCGCCCCAACCCGGCCGACGGCCGCTCCTGCCTGGTGAGCGTGACCGCCGAGGGCCGCCGCCTGGTCGCGGAGGCCCGCCGGCAGAGCGCCGAACAGCTGACCAGGGCCACCGCGGGCTGGGACCGGGCCGAGCTGGCGACGTTCGCCGAACTCGTCGGCCGCCTGCACCACGACCTGGAGCGCCTGCCGCGCGCCGCTCCGCCGGCGGCAGCCCCGAGCTGAACGCCCCCTCGAAGCACGTCGTCCGGAGCGCCACCGCAACACCCGCCGAGCACGACGGGACCAAGGAGAAGCACGTGTCACACCAGCCAACCGCCGAGGCTCCCGCACCCGCCGGGGGAGCGGCGCAGGCGGCGGCGCCCATGACGCACCGGCAGATCATGGAGGCGCTCTCCGGTCTGCTGCTCGGCCTGTTCGTGGCGATCCTGTCCAGCACCGTGGTGTCCAACGCCCTCCCGCGGATCGTCTCCGACCTGCACGGCAGCCAGTCCACCTACACCTGGGTGGTCACCGCGACGCTGCTCGCCACCACCGTCTCCACCCCGATCTGGGGCAAGCTCGCCGACCTGACCAGCAAGAAGCGGCTCATCCAGCTGTCCCTGGTGGTCTACATCCTCGGCTCCGCACTCGCCGGCCTGTCGCAGAACAGCGGCATGCTGATCGCCTGCCGGGTCGTGCAGGGCCTGGGTGCCGGCGGTCTCACCGCGCTGGCCCAGGTGATCCTGGCGACCATGATCCCGCCGCGTGAGCGCGGCAAGTACAACGGCTACCTCGGCGCGGTGATGGCCGTGGGCACCATCGGCGGCCCGCTGCTCGGCGGCGTCATCGTGGACACCTCCTGGCTCGGCTGGCGCTGGTGCTTCTACGTCGGCGTGCCCTTCGCGGTGCTCGCGCTGGTCGTCCTGCAGCGCACCCTCAAGCTGCCGGTGGTCCGGCGCCAGGTGAAGGTCGACTACCCGGGCGCCGTCCTGGTCAGCGCCGCGGTCAGCCTGCTGCTGGTCTGGGTCTCGCTGGCCGGAGACTCCTTCGCCTGGGGCTCCTGGCAGACCGCCGTGATGGTGCTCGGCGCGCTGGCCCTGGCCGGTCTCTTCGTCCTGGTCGAGCTGCGCACCGACGAGCCGATCATCCCCATGCACCTGTTCCGCAACCGCACCGTCGCCCTGTCGGTGGTGGCGAGCCTCGCGGTCGGCACCGCGATGTTCGGTGCCACGGTGTTCCTCAGCCAGTACTTCCAGATCAGCCGGGGCAAGTCGCCGACGATGTCGGGCGTGATGTCGCTGCCGATGATCATCGGGCTGGTCCTGTCGTCCACCGTCGTCGGGCGGCTGATCACCGCCTCCGGCCGCTGGAAGCGCTACCTGGTGATCGGCGGGGTGCTGCTGACCGTCGGCTTCTCGCTGATGTCGACCGTGCGGGTGGACACCTCGCTGGTGCTGCTCGGCAGCTACATGCTCCTGGTCGGCTGCGGCCTCGGGATGACCATGCAGAACCTCGTCCTGGCCGTCCAGAACACCGTGCCGATGCGCGAACTCGGCTCCGCCAGTTCGGTGGTGGCGTTCTTCCGGACACTGGGCGGCACGATCGGGGTGTCGGCGCTCGGCGCCGTCCTCGCCGCCCACGTCAAGACGTACACCGCCGAGGGCCTGGCCGGCCTCGGTGTCGCCTCGGCGGGCGGCGACGGCTCGCTGCCCGACGTCCGCACCCTGCCGGCGCCGATCGCCCACGTGATCGAGGGGGCGTACGGCCACGCGACCGGAGGCGTCTTCCTGATCGCCGCGCCGGTCGCGCTGATCGCCCTGATCGCGATGGTCTTCATCAAGGAGACGCCGCTGCGCACCGGTCAGGAGCCGGTGCGGCCCGCCACGGCCGAGAAGGCCGCCATGACGGTGGCCGGCTGACCCACCCCGGTACTCGGCGGACCAACACGGCTCAGGGACGGGGCCGGGACGCCGACGGCGGGCGCACCCAGGGCATCGGTGCGCCCGCCACCACCGGGCCGGACCGCTTCACGCGGTCCGGCCCGGTCGTATCCCGTCCGGCGCCGGATCAGCTCAGGCCGAACGCCCGGATGATGTCCTGGCTCACCGTCCCGCCCCTGCCGTCGGAGGCGGTGGTCCGCAGCGAGACGAACCCGCCGCGGGCCTTGGGCAGCTTGATGTCGGCCGCCCAACTGCCGTCGCCCGTCCGCTTCAGCGTCGCCGGTGTCCAGCGGGCACCGTCGTCGTAGGAGACCGCGAGGGTGGCCGAGGAGGCCCGGGTCACGTCGGCCAGCCACTCCTGGGTGGCCGCCGAGATCCCGATCCGGGTGGTGCCGCCGGCCCTGACGTCACCGGCGGTGTCGACGGGGACGTCGTAGTCGAGCTGGAGCAGCTTGATGTCCTGCTGGTACGGCCCGTCCTGCGGGAGCCGGCCGGAGCCGAACCCCCACTCGGTGTGGGTGCGGGTCGAGGTCTTCCAGGTCTTCGCGTCCCGCTGCGAGTCCAGCACCAGCCGGTAGGGCTGGGTCTCGGCCGGCAGGTCCCAGCCGTAACCGGCTCGCCCGGCACCGGACTTCAGCAGGGTGTCACCCCGGTAGAAGGCGTACGTCGTGGTCTCGTACTCGTCGTCGGGCATCGACCCGGAGTGGCCGGCGCCGTTGTCCGTCCACATGGTGATGTTGAACTGGATGTCGTCGTGGACACTGCGGTTGGGCCCCCAGTAGGCGGTGCCCAGACGCGGGCGCTGGATGCCGCCGAACCAGTTCGTCCGGTACGACCTCCCGGGCCGGTAGCGGTCCTCGCCGCCGCGCATCTCCGCCAACTGCGTACCGTAGTCGGCGCTGTAGACGCTGTGGTCCTCGTACCAGAAGCCCGTGCCCTGCTGCTTGGAGACCCACTCGGTGCGGGTGCTCGGGTAGGTCTCCTTCTCGGCGTAGCCGATACCGTAGCCCCAGGCCGGGATGTCGTAGCGGAAGCCGCCGCCGGGCACCTGCCGGAAGCCGTTGTAGGTGGCCTCCACCTTCGCCAGGTCGCGCCCGGGGTCGGGGGTGTAGGCGAGCGGGCGGTCCGGGACGCTGCCGTCGTGCTGGTCGAGCAGGTCGTACAGGTAGCGGGTGTCCCGGCGCTGGGTGACGTCCAGCTTCTGGCCGCCGTGCCGGGCGCCCGTGACGAGAGCCGCGCCGGCGTCGCGCATCACCGAGACGACGGTGATCGGGGTGTCCACGCCCTGGTCGTCCGCGTAGTAGTCGAGCAGCCTGCCGGGCCCGTCGTTGACGACGATCAGCAGCTTCGCTCCGGCGGCGATCGCGTTCGCGGCGCGTTCCGCCGGGCGGACGGCGTCGCTGCGATCGACGATCACGGCCCCGCCCCTGGCGTCCAGGCCCGCGTAGTCGGCCGCCGCCCCCCTGCCCGCGTACACCGTGCGCAGCCGGGCGGAGCCGTCGGTGACGGTGGCGCCCGGCTGTGCGGTCACCTCGGGGCCCTGGTCGTGCCGACCGCCCTGCTCCTCCTGCTCCTGCTGCTGCTCCTGCCTGCCGTGGCCGACGGTGGAGACGCCGACCATCGGCTCGCCGAGCCGCCAGCGGGTCAGGTAGCCGAAGCTGCCGTCGGTGACCTCGCGGGTCGGGCTCACGTAGAGCGCGTCGTAGCCGGCCGGCATGACGTACGCGTCGCGCAGCACCACGCCGTTGGCGAAGGTCCGGGCGAAGTCCCAGTGCAGTTGGCGCTGTTCGGTCTGCTGCGGTACGGCGGCGCTGACCCGGCGGGACTTCGACGCGTCGAGGCTCACGGTGGCGGGCCCGGTCAGCACGGTCTCGGGGTCGATCAGCACGGCCATGCCGAGCGAGTCCGGGGCGTCCCCGGCGACGTCGAGCGCCGCCCAGGTGGTGTAGGTGCCCGGCGGCAGCCGCAGGGTGCGCTCGCCGTCCACCGCGACCGGCGACATGGTCGGGTCGCTCTTCTCGGCCAGCACCACGATGCCGGCCGCCGGCTTGCCGTCCCGGCCGGTCAGCCGGACCGTGTAGTCGTACAGTTCGCGCTCCTTGTGGAGGGCGAAGCCGGTGTGCGCGACGACCCGGCCGGCCGCGTCGGTGGCCAGCACCTGCCCGGAGAACGCGGTGTCGTCCGGCACGCCCGCCGGGTCGAGGGTGAGCGTGACGTCGCTGCTGCCGCCCGCCGGGACGGTGACCGCCTTCGCGGACAGCGTGTACGCGGGGTCGGCGGTGTCCGTCGCCAGGTTCAGCGTGACGGGCGCCGTACCGGTGTTGCGGTACGTGACGGTGCGGGTGGCCGGCGCGGCGCCGGCGGTGGGCCAGTCGTAGGCCGCGGCCTCCACCGAACCGGTCGCCTGCACCGCCGAGTCCACGGCGGCGAGCACGTCGAGCCGGCCGGTGCCCTGCTCGTACGGGGTCCGGCCGAGCACCTTCGACGAGCTCATCAGCGCGTCCTTGAGCTGCTGCCCGCTCCACTCGGGGTGGCGCTGCTTCAGCACCGCGGCCGCGCCGGCCACGTGCGGCGTCGCCATCGAGGTACCGGACATCGTCTGGTACATCCCGCTGCCGGAGGCCAGTGCCTGCGAGCGCGCGGCGGTGATGTCGACACCGGGCGCGGACAGATCCGGCTTCAGCGCGTACGAGCCGGTCAGCGGGCCCATGCTGGAGAAGTCCGCCCGCTGGTCCTGCTTGTCCACGGCGGCCACCGTCAGCGCGGCGGCGGCCGAGCCGGGGGAGCCGATCGAGCCGGCCGCGTAGGCGTTGCCGGCGGCGATGACGTACAGCGGCCCGCCGTTCGCGGACAGCGCGTTCACCGCCTGCGACATCGGGTCCGTCCCGTCGTCGGGGACGGGCGAGCCGAGGCTCATGCTCACCACGTCGGCGCCCTGCGCCTTCGCCCACTCCATCCCGGCGATGATCCAGGAGTCCTGCCCGGAACCCTCGTCGGACAGCACCTTGCCGACGAGCAGCCGCGCGCCCGGCGCGACGCCCCTGTACGCGCCCGCGGAGGCGGCGCCGCTGCCCGCGACGGTGGAGGCGACGTGCGTGCCGTGCCCGTTCCCGTCGGTGACGGCCTCTCCGGGCACGAAGCTCTGCTCGGCGTCGATCCGGTCCTTGACGTCCGGGTGGCTCTCGTCCACGCCGGTGTCCAGCACCGCGACCTTGCGGCCGGTGCCGTCGAAGCCCTCGGCCCAGGCCTGCGGGGCGTTGACCTGCGGCACCGACTCCTTGAGGCTCGCCTCGACCCGGCCGTCCAGCCACAGCTTGTCGATGCCCCGGGCGTCGTCGAGGGAGCGGGCGGCCGGCTTCGGGGCCAGGTCGTCCCAGAACGCACGGGCGTCCTTGCCGGTGGTCCTGAGCGCCGCCCCGCCGATGCTCGGCAACTGCCGCACCACGGTGCTGCCCGCGGGCGCCGCCGGCAGCGACCGGGCGGCGAGCGCCGGGCCGGTGTAGGCGGCGATCAGCGGGATGCCGCCGGAGCGGGCGTCGTCGTAGCCCATCCTCACCAGGGCGCTGACGTCGAACAGCCGCTTGTCCAGCTTGCCGGCCGCGATCAGCGGCTGCGCCTCGTCCGGCACCACGTGGACGTCGCCGCCCGACTGCTGGACGTGCACCCCGCCGGGGGCGCCGTGCGGGCGGTCGACGGTAACGGTGTCCAGGCTGCCTGGGCCGTCGGTGAAGTGCACGACGTCGCCGGTGACCAGGGTGAGGTCGTAGGTGGCGGACGGCGCCGCCGTGGCGGGTGCGGTGGCACCCGGCGCGGCGTTCGCGGAGGTCGGGGGCAGCAGGATCCCGGTGCCCAGCAGCAGCGCGGTGGCGCCGGCCAGCAGGGGGACCCGTCGTCGTATGGGGGTCATGCAGATGATTTTCGGGCTGACAGGTGCTCAGGGCACCGGCTCCGGGAGGCGGGAACCCGCCTGGGCGGATAACCGCCCCGGCGGGCCCCGCCCGGGCCGGGGTGCGGGCGCACGACGGCCCCGGGTGCACGCCGGACGGGCGGTCCGGCGGCCCGGGGCCGTCGTGGGGCGCGCGGGTCAGCCCTGCGGGGCGACCGAGCCGAGGTAGGCCGAGGCCTTCTCGGGGTCGAAGAACCAGTTCTCGAAGTCGGCGGCGTTGTCGAAGCCGTTGGCGAAGCGGTCCGCCACCGGCTGGAGCTGGCCGGCCGCGCCGATCAGGTTCAGCACGTGCTCCGGCGGCGGGGCGAGCATCGCGTTGGTCCACTTGGTGACGTGCTGGGCGCCCTCCCAGTACCGGTCGAAGGCGGACTGCATGAAGTCCCGGTCGAACGCCTTGTCACCGTGCTCCAGGATCGCCTCCAGGTACACCGAGGCGCACTTGGCGGCGTTGTTGGAGCCCTGTCCGGTGATCGGGTCGTTCGCGACGACCACGTCGGCCACCCCCAGCACCAGTCCGCCGCCGGGCAGTTCGCCGACCGGGTTGCGGACCACCGGCGCGTAGCGGCCGGCCAGCGTCGCGCCGGCGTCCGTCAGCTCGACGCCGCCGAGGGTGCGGTCGTACTCCCACGGCGTGAAGGTCCTCATCAGGTCCAGGGTCAGCCGCAGGTGTTCGGCCGGGTCCTTGACGTCGGTGAAGACGTCCAGCGGGCCGCCGGGGACGCCCTCCCAGAACAGGATGTCGGCGGGGCCCGAGGTGGTCAGCGTCGGCATGATGAACAGCTCGCCGGCGCCGGGCACCAGGTTGCAGCGCACCGCCCGGAAGTCGTGCTCCGGGCGCGGCCCGAGGCCGTGCACGTAGCTGACGGCCAGGGCGCGCTGCGGCGCGTCGTACGGCGAACGCGAAGCGTCCCGGCCGAACATCGAGACCAGCTCGCCCTTGCCCGCCGCCACCAGCACCAGGTCGTACGTGCGGGCGAAGTAGTCGAGGTCGGAGACGGCGACGCCGTGCACCACGACCTGGCCGCCGCGCTCGGCGAAGGTCTCCAGCCAGCCCGACATCTTGACCCGCTGGTCGACGGACTGCGCGTAGCCGTTGAGCCGGCCCACCCAGTCGATCACCCGGGCCGACTCGGGGCCGGTGACCGAGACGCCGAGCCCCTCGATCCTCGGGGCCTCCTGCTCCCAGAAGTTGATGCCCAGCTCACGCTCGGTCTGCAGCGCGGAGGCGAACATGCACTGGGTGGACATCACCCGTCCGTCGCGGATCTCGTCCGCCGTGCGGTTGGTCATCACGGTGACGTCGTAGCCGTTGGACTGGAGGCCCAACGCGAGCTGGAGCCCGGCCTGCCCGGCTCCGACGATCAGTATTCGGCGCATCGCTGCCTGCCTTCTCAAGATGGTGGTGGTCAAGTTCGCCCCGGCCGCCCGGGAGTCTCGGAGCCTCAGCGGTGTCCGGCGGACGCGGACTCCTGCGCCAGCGCGTGCACCACCAGGGCGGTCAGCACCTCGACGGACGAGGAGCGCTGCCGCGCGTCGCAGAGCAGCAGGGGGATGTGGTCGGGCAGGGCCAGCGAGTCGCGGACGGCCTCGGTGGAGTACACCGGGGCGCCGTCGAACTGGTTCACCGCCACCACGAAGGGAAGCCCGGTGCCCTCGAAGTAGTCGAGCGCGGGGAAGCAGTCGGCCGGCCGGCGGGTGTCGGCGAGGATCACCGCGCCGACCGCGCCGCGCACCAGGTCGTCCCACATGAACCAGAAGCGGCCCTGCCCGGGGGTGCCGAAGAGATACAGCACCAGGTCGGGGGCCAGGCTGATCCGCCCGAAGTCCATCGCCACCGTGGTGGTGGACTTGCCGGGGACGCCGCCCAGGTCGTCGATGCCGGCACTGGCCTCCGTCATCACCGCCTCGGTGGTCAGCGGCGGGATCTCGGACACCGACCCGACGAACGTGGTCTTGCCCACGCCGAAGCCGCCCGCCACCACGATCTTGGTGGAGGTCGCCGTCCCGGCGATCAGCGGGACACCCGGCGGTATGTCAGAGGTTCCGGGCGCGACCTGCGCGCCCGGCATTGCTGAGGCCCGTTCCCGTGCAGCCTCAGAGCTTGCGAAGTCCACCCAGCACCTTCTCCAGCAGATCCCGCTTCGACGTTCCGTACCCCTCGTCCCCGCCGGGGGAGCCGGTCGCGGGATCCGCGCCGTGCACCCTGATCCGGCCCTGGTCCGCGAGGTCACTGACCAGCACTTTTACCACACCCAGCGGGATCCGCAGCAGGGCCGAGATCTCCGCGATCGACCGCATCTGGCCCCGGCACACCTCGTTGATCGCCGCCAGCTCGGGCAGCGCCCGGTCCGCCGGATCGGCCGGCCGGTTCAGCGCCGACACCAGCGTCTCGACGAGCAGCACGCGGGTGAACCGCGTCCTGCCCCGGGTGATCGTGTAGGGCCGCACCCGGGACGAGCGCCCGCGCCCCGGTCGCACCGCGTCCGTGCGCTGCACCCGGAGCGCGTGGCCCGGTCCGGCCTCCCGGCCCGTCCCCTGCCCGGGCACCTGCGCGGCGCCGTGGGTACTGCCGCTGTCACTGCCGGCCATGCTTCCCACCTTCCCTGGCCTCATCGGACGGCCATCGCCCGGTGGAGTTCGCTGCGCACCTGAGGTGTCAGCGCATGTCCGGCGCGCTCCACGAGCAGCGCCATCTGGTAGGCGACCACGCCCAGGTCGCAGTCGAGGGTGGCGTAGACACCGAGGCACGAGCCGTCGCTGATCGCCATCACCACGAGGTGTCCCTGATCCATCGTCACCATGGTCTGCCGCACCGCGCCCCGGTCCAGCGAACCGGCCGCGCCCGCGGCCAGGCTGGTCAGCGCCGAGACGATGGCCGACAGCTGCTCCGAGCGGCCGCCGTCGCGCGAGTCCGCGAGCAGCAGGCCGTCCGAGGAGACCACCACGGCGTCCACCACGCCGGTGACCGAGCCGAGGAAGTCACTGAGCAGCCAGCGCACGCTGCTGGCGGCCTGGCTCATCGCGGGTTGTCCGTAGCCGCTCATCGCTTGTCCCCCTCGACGGCCGCACTGTGCGGCGGCTGCTGCTGCTCCGGTACGACCGGCCGGTCGGTGCCGCCCCGCGCGGACTCCCGGGCCGCCCGGCGCAGTCCGCCCTGGAAGGTGCCGAGCCTGCGCCGCAGTTCCTCGGGCGAGACGCCCGTCCGGGCGGGTGCGGCGGGGTCCGCTGCCGCGGCGGGTGCCGGTGCGGCTGCGGCGGGTTCTGCCGGTGCGGCTGCCGGCTCCGGCTCGGCGGCGAGCCGGCGAAGGCCCGAGGTGGGCGTCTCGCCGGTGCCGGGGAGCCCGTTGCCGCGCGGGACGCGGCGCGGCAGGCCGAGCGGGGTGACCGGCCCGGCACCTGCCTCCGGCGTCTCGTACGGTGCCTGGCGCTCGCCGCGGGTCGGCTCCGGCTGCTGTTCGGCGGCGGCCGCCGGGGCCGGCCCGGGGTCCGCTCCGGCGGCCTGCGCCGCCGGTTTGCGGCGCGGCAGCGCGGGCGGCTCGCCACCGGCGGGAGCCGCGACCGGCCGGGGTGCGGCGGGGACGGGCGGCAGCGCCGCCTCGGCGGCCTCGGCCTGTGCGCGGGCGTTCGCCGCCGTGGAGGCGGCCGTCCGTTCGGCCCGGCGCTGGTCGTCCAGGTCCGTCGTGGTCACGGCGTCCTGGAGCAGCGCCTCGCGGGGCAGCATCACCATCGCGGTGACACCGCCGCCCTGCGCGTTCTCCCGCAGCTGTACCCGGATGCCGTGCCGCCGGGCGAGCCGGGCGACCACGAACAGGCCCATGCTGCGGCCGGTCAGGGCGCCGGCCAGCAGGGCGTCGCGGCGGTCGGCGCCCGGCTCGGACGGCTCGGAGAGCTGGTCGTTGAGGGCGCGCAGCCGTTCGCCGGGCAGCCCGATGCCACGGTCCGTCACGGAGATCATCAGCTCGCCGTTGTCCAGCAGCCAGCCGCCGACCTCGACCTGGTCCTGCGGCGGGGAGAAGGCGGTGGCGTTCTCCAGCAGCTCGGCCACCAGGTGGCTGGTGTCGTCGGCGACCGCGCCGCTGAGCCGGATCGAGGCCAGGAACCCCAGCCGGACCCGCTCGTAGCGCTCGATCTCCGACACGGCGGCCCGGACGACGTCCAGCAGCGCGACGGTCTTGCGGCTGCGGTGGCTGTTCTCCAGGCCGGCCAGCAGCAGCATGTTCTCGCTGTTGCGGCGCATCCGGGTGGCCAGGTGGTCGAGCCGGAAGAGGCTCTCCAACTGCGCCGGGTCGGCCTCGCGGCCCTCCAGCGTCTCGATCAGGACGAGCTGGCGTTCGACCAGGGTCAGCGTGCGCATGGCCAGGTTGACGAAGGTCGAGTCGACGCTGCCCTCCAGCTCGTCGCGCTCCTTCGCCAGCTCGTCCCGCTCCTTGGCGAGCGCGTCGTGCTCGCAGCTGAGTTCGGCGAGCTGGGTGGCGGCCGCCGCCTGCTGCTCGGCCGCCTCGGTCCACTGCCGGGTCAGCTCCTCCTGGTGCCGGAGCAGGTGCTCGCGCTCCTGGAGCAGTGCCTGGCGCTCGGCGGCGTAGGCGTGCAGCCGGCGGTCCTGGGCTTCGCGCTCGGCCGCGAGGCCGGCCCGCTCCTCCAGCACCGCGCCGAGGTTGCTGGCGTCCTGGTCCCGGGCACGTTCCAGCGGGCGCTTGGTAACCCGGCGGGCGACCAGCGCACTGCCGCCGGCCAGCACGACCGCCGCCGCCGCACCGGCGCCGAGCAGCCCGGCGCCGGCGGAGCCGTCCGTGGTGGCACCGCAGCCGGAGAGCGAGAGGACGGCCAGGCAACAGGCGAGGGGCCGTGGAAAGCGTCCGGCGGCGCGGACGCCGGTCCGGGCGAGGCCCGACCCGGCCGGGCCCTCGTCGGCCGGGCCGCTGCGGGCACTGCCCGGGCGCCGACGCTCCGTCATCCTTGTACGCAACGGTGCTCACAATCTCGTCAGACCTCAAGTGCCGTAGCACCGCAAGGCCTTCGTGGATCTCAAAGGAGGACGGTAACCCCCGATCCCGCCGCAGACACCCGCGAGAGTCAACCGTAGAAAGAGGTGGACAAACAAGATCAACTCGGACTCGGCTCCGGACACTTTTCTGACACAATGTTATGCAATGACCAGTCGTCGCAGGTCAGCGCGATGCGGACAGTTGCGCACCTGAAACCGAGGGTCACCGAATGTGACGGAGATCTCACACTCCTCACCCCGGTGGTAGGTGAGCGAACTTCAGCTGCCGCCGGGTCGCCGCCGGGCGGAGGGACTGACGTCCGGTCCGGTGCCGACCGGCCGCGCGGCCGGGGGCCGGCTCAGCTGGGGAGCCGCCCGGTGCTGCCCTCCAGTGCCAGCAGGAGGCGGCTCAGGGCCTCGGCGAGCTCGCCCTGCTGTCCGGGGGTCAGGCCGGAGAGCAGGGCCTTGTCGTAGGTGAGCAGCTCGGGGTAGAGGCGGTCGACCAGGTCGTGGCCGCTGCGGGTCAGGGAGAGGTGGGCGACCCGGCGGTCCCGTTCGTCGGTCCGCCGGGCGATCAGGCCGCGCTCCTCCAGCGACCGCACGCGCTTGGTGACGGCGGCGCCGGAGGCGAAGCTCTCGCGGGCCAACTGGGTCGGCGTCAGTTCGTGGCCGACCCGCCGCAGTGCGCCGAGGATCTCGAACTCCGGCCGGGTGACGCCCTCGCGGGTGAGCGGGCCGCCGCCGCCCTGCTGGAGCAGTGCCGAGCAGCGGTTCAACCGGCCGATCACGGCGATCGGGCCGGTCTCCAGCCCGGGGTAGGCGCTCTCCCACTGTCGCAGTACGCCCGCGACGACGTCCTCCACGGCCGTACTCCCGTCTGTTGCGGCCCGCCCCGGTGAGGGGCCCGGCCGCCTCGATCCTACGGCCCGGTGGCGGCCGTGCCGGGGCCGCCACCGCGCTGCCCGACCAGGGTGGCGAGCAGCCGGTGGCCGGTCCGCTCGGCCTCGGCCACGTGCTCGTGCGGCAGGGGCCGCTGCCACCACTCGCCGGCGGCGGTGTCCGCGGCCTCGCGCAGGTCGACCAGCGCGTGCGAGAGCCTTCCGCGTGCCGGTACGAGGTCCGCGGCGGAGCCCGCGGCCGCGTGGGCCGCGTGGGCCGCGTGGGCGGCGTCCCGTACGCAGGCCAGCGCGTGGTCGAGGCGCCCGGCGGTCCGGCGGTTGGTGACCAGCAGGCAGGCGGCGAGGCCGGCCAGGGCGCCGATGCAGGTGTCCAGCCAGCGGTCGGCGATCATCTCGCGGGCGGGGTGGTGACCGGCGAACTCGGTCATCAGCAGGGCCATCGGCGTCACGAACACACTCGCCAGCCAGTAGTTGCGGGCGATCGTCGCCTCCGCCCCGAACTGGCAGAGCAGGCCGAGCAGGATCAGCGCGAGCTGCCCGGAGCGCGAGACGGGCAGCAGGGCGGTGAACAGCACCAGACCGAGCAGGTTGCCGAGCACGCGTTGCAGTGCGCGCTGCCAGGACATCACGCTGTTGGCCTGGAACACCGAGGCGGCGGTGACCACCGCCCAGTACGGCCGGCCGACCCCCAGGCCCATCGACAGCCACCCGGCGGCGGCGCAGCCGACGGCCACCCGCAGCCCGACCGGCAGCAGCGGCGAGCCGGGGCGCAGGCCGTTCCGCAGGGCGCCGCCGGGTGCCGGTGGCAGCGGGCCGGCCGCGCGCAGTTCGCGCTCCTCGGCGGGGCCGAGGTGCGGCCGGGGCAGCGGGCGGCCCCGGCGCAGGTCGCGGGCCCAGCTCTCGTACGCCCCGGCCCGGCCCCGGTCCGCGCCGGGCGCGAGCGCGGACTCGCCGCGGATCAGCAGCCGCTCCAGGCCGTCCCCGAGCGCCTCGTGCCGTCCGGGGGCGGGCCGCGCCAGTGCGCGCCGGGCCGCGTTGACGGCGCCGGCCAGCGCGGTACGGGCCTGCGGGCTCCGGTCGGGCCCGCTGCGCAGCAGGCGGGCGGCGGCCTCCAGCGCGCGGGCGACGGCGATCCGTTCGGGCCCGTACGGCCGGATCAGGGCCGGGGCCATGCAGACCAGCCAGGCGAGCGCGGCGCCGGCCGCGGTGAGGGCGAGGTGGAACGGCAGGTCGCCGGGCCGCCCGGGGACGAAGGCGCAGCTGGCGCTGGTGAAGGTGATGATGATGTTGCCGGGCGGCCCGACCCGGGCGGCGTCGCAGCCGATCTTGTGCAGGGCGGCCAGTACGGCGCTGACGGCGACCAGGACGGCGACCGAGCCGGTCAGTGCCGCGGCGGCCAGTGCGACGCCGGTGCTGGCGACGGTGCCCGCCGCGACCCCCGCGAGGGTCCGGGCGCGGGCCGGGTAGGGCAGGCCGTGGCCGTACAGCGCGACCAGGGCGCCGGCCGAGGTGTACAGCGCGAGGTCCAGCCGGCCGAGGGCGAGCAGCGTGAGGTCGATGGCGGCGAGGGCGGTGACGGCGCTGGCGGCGGGCCGGTGCCAGCCGTCCCCGGCGGCGCCGATCCGCAGGACCTGGCGCAGCGGCGGCAGGCGCCGGGGACGGGGGGAGGGGAGTGCGAGCTGTCCTGCCATACCAAAAGATTAGCAGGTAATTTACTCGTGAAGTAATTTCCCCGATCGCGGTGCCGAGCGGGGTGTGGTGCGGGGTGCGGGGTGCGGGGTGCGGGGTGTGGTGCGAGGTGCGGTGCGGCGCCGGGGGTGTGTCAGCGCTGCGGGGCCGCCGGCCACTGCGCCAGCGGGTCGAAGGCGTTGATCAGGGTGACCTCGGTGCCCGCCGGCACGAACGAGTCGAAGTCGACGCGCGGGTCGCCGATGTCGACCGTCAGCAGCAGCAGGTAGTGGTTCATGGCGGCCCAGACGTCCACGCCGAGCAGCTCCACCTTGCTGACGTTGCCGGAGTGGTGGACCGGCCGGTCCGGCAGGGCCGCCAGGTAGGGGGAGACGGCGGCCAGGAACTTCTCCCGGGCCTGCGTCTCCTCGGCCATCTGCGGCTCGGTCGGGTCGGTGCCGTCGCCGGTCACCTCGATGCCGGTCGGGGGAGCGTCGATGCGGTACACAACGGTCGTCATCAGCGGGTACTCCGGATCTCGACGGGATGCGGGTGCGCCCCTCGGGCCGTTCTCCCGCTCCGCCCGGGGCCGGCTGCCCGGTGCCCGGGGCCGGCCGTCGGGTCACGGGCGGCTCGGGGCCCGCCGGGGGTGCCTGCGGAGTCTTTCGCACCCGCCGGGCCGCCGGGCCGCGACGCTCTCCGGAGGTGCTCCGGGTGTCACCCGCCCGGAGCACCCCGCCCGCCGCCGGTCAGAGCTTCGGGTCCAGCAGGAGCTTGCCCGAGGTGCGGCGGGCCCGCAGGTCGGTGTGCGCGCGGGCGGCCTCCGAGAGCGGGTACACGCCGCCCACGTGGGGCCGCAGACGGCCGTCGACCGTCATCGCGAGCAGTTCCGCCATCGGCTCGCGGTACATGCCGGGCCGCCCGACGCAGTGCATCAGCCAGAAGCCGACCACCGCCCGCGAGCGCCCCATCAGCTGTGCGGCCGTCACCGGGGCCGGTGCCTCGCGGGAGGCCATCCCGTACGTGACCAGGCGGCCGAAGGGCGCGAGCGCCGCGAGCGAGGCGTCGAACACCGGCCCGCCGGTCATCTCCAGCACGATGTCGACCTTGCGGCCGCCGTTCGCCTCGATCAGCCGCTCCTTGAGGCCCTCGGCGTCGGCCTCCACCGCGACGTCCGCGCCGAGCTTCAGGGCGAGCTCCCGCTTCTCCTCGGTCGAGGCGGTCGCGATCACCCGGCCGGCGCCGAACAGCTTCGCCAGCTGCACGGCCAGCGAACCGGTGCCGCCGGCCGCCGCGTGCACCACGACCGACTCGCCCTCGGCGAGCCGGGCCGAGGTGCGCAGCAGGTGCCAGGCGGTGAGGCCCTGGACGATCAGCGCGAGCGCCTGGCCGTCGCTCACCTCGTCCGGTACGTCGTGGGCCATCGCCTCCCACACCGCGGCCCGCTCGGCGTACCCGCCGTTGTCGGTGAGCGCGACCACCCGGCGGCCGTCGGCCGTGCGCCCGACCACCTCGCCGCCGGGCACCAGCGGCAGTTCCGTCCGGGAGAGGTAGGAGTCCTCGACGGCGTGGGTGTCGGCGTAGTTCACCCCGGCCGCCGAGACGTCCAGCAGAAGCTGTCCGGGCTGCGCCACGGGCTCCGGCGCGTCCACCACGCGCAGCACCTCGGGGCCGCCGAACTCGGTGATCCGGATCGCTCGCACAAGCACTCCTCCCTACCAGTGGGTAACCTCTGGCGGCCAGCCAACACGTCCGGTGGTCGGATGTCCAGACCCCGGCGGTGCCCGGTTTCCGGTGCGTCCGGCCGCGGTCGCCACCGCCCCGCCCGCACCCAGGGCCGGGCACCGGAACCACGTGCGGGCCGGGAACGGCGAGAGGGTGCGGCCGATCCGGCCGCACCCTCCGATTCACCCGCCCGGGATCAGCAGCTCAGGTTGCTGCCGGCGGTGGTGCCGAGGATCGAGACGAAGCTCTGGTACGAGTTGATCCGGCTCTGGACCTGGGCGGGGTTGCCGCCGTTGCACTCCAGGCTGCCGTTGATGCTGCGGATCGTCTCACCGAAGCCGTAGCCGTTCACGATGGCGTTGTGCGGCGTCATGGTGCCGGGGCCGCTCTGGGTGTTCCAGTACCAGAGAGCGGTCTTCCAGGCGACGGCGGAGTCGGTCTGGACGAGGTTCGGGTTGTGCAGCAGGTCGATGCCGAGCGCGTCGCCCGCCGCCTTGTAGTTGAAGTTCCAGCTCAGCTGGATCGGACCGCGCCCGTAGTACGCGGCCTGACCGGCCGGGCAGCCGTACGACTGCGAAGTGTCGCAGTAGTGCGGGTAGTTCGCGGTGTTCTGCTCGACCACGTAGACCAGGCCGCCGGTCTCGTGGCTGACGTTGGCCAGGAAGGCCGCGGCCTCCTGCTTGCGCACGGTGTCGGTGCCGGTCGCCGCGAACGCCGGGTAGGCGCTCAGGGCGGCGGTCAGGCCGCTGTACGAGTAGAAGGAGTTGCGGCTCGGGAACATCTGGTTGAACTGGGCCTCGCTGACCGGGAATCCGCCGGGGTTGGCGGTCTGCGACGGGCTCGGCGAGCTGCCGCCGCCCCCGGTGCAGGTGTACGGCGACCAGTACCAGGTGCTGATCACCGGGTCGTAGCCCGGGTTGTCGTGGGTGGCCTGGTAGAGGCCGCCGTTGGTGTACTTGACGATGGCGCCGGTCACGTACGTCTGCCCGGCGACCCAGGCCGGGTAGGTGCAGCCGGTGCCGGAGGTGGCGGTGGGCGACGGGTTGGTGGTGCCGCCACAGGCGCCCTGGTCGGCCCAGACGCCGGAGGAGCCGCCCGGGGTCTCGTTCTGGGTCCACCACTTCGCGGACCAGTTGTGGGAGTTGTACGAGACCTGGCCGCTGGCGGCCGTGTACACGGTGGCGGAGTTCCAGGCGGCCGCGCAGCCTGCGGCGGATGCCGAGGCGGGCAGCAGGACGGCCAGGGCTATCGCCGTCGCGAAGGCGGCCAGGGCCGCCAGGATCCGGTGGATCGACACGCGTTTGATGGACATGCTCTTCACCCCTCGGTGCGGTGGGGGCCGCACGAGCTCGGGAACAGGACGGTCCCGCGGGGGCCGGCCGTGGAGGTGGCCGTGCCCCGACCGGGGTGCGGGCCGGGGCGGGACTGAGGGGCACTCAACCGGAATGGTCTATACCTGTCAATGGTATGGACCAAATCTCCAGGAAACCTCCACGCTTGGGGAGTTCCGGCCGACGGCCGTGCCGCGCTACGGCTGCCGGTCGAGTTCCCCCGAGAACCCGTCCACCTGCAGGTGCAGGGAGCCGTCGCCGTTGACGGTGTAGACCTGCTGCGCGGTGACGGCCGTGCAGCCGCTCAGGCCGCTCAGCGGGGCCGTGCGCAGCACCAGACGGCCCGGTGCGGACGAGACCAGCAGGGCACTGGCATCGCAGTAGGACGTCCCCGCACCGCTGTTGTTGTGGATGTCGGCGACGGGTTCGCCCGCTCTCCCCTGCGCCACGGTGATCCGGAAGTCGACCTTGAGACTGGACAGGGCGGAGGCCATCTCGCCCCGCCAGGTCCCGAGGAAGGCCGCGGGGACGGCGCCCTCCGGCGTGCTCGGTGCGGCCGCCGTCGGCGTCGGGGTGCCCGTCCCGGCCGTGCGGTCGCCCTGGGCGGAGTCGGCGATCCACAGACCCGCGGTGACCGCGGCCGCGGCCAGCACGCCGCCCGCGGCAGCCGCCAGCGGGCCGCGCCGCCGCCGCGCCGGTGCGGCCGGCGCCGGCGCGGGTGTCGCCTCCTCCGCCTGGGAGTCCAGGTCCAGCAGTTCCACCGCGAGTCGGGCCAGCGACCCCGCCACCGCCGGGGGCAGCCAGCCCTCGTGGCCCGGTGGCACGGCGGGCCCGCCCGCCAGCAGGCCGTCCCGCAGGGCGGCGGGAGTGGGGCGCTGCGCCGGATCCTTGGCCAGGCAGGCGAGCAGCAGCGCGTGCAGGCCGTCGTCGGTGCCGTTCAGTCCGGGCGCCTCGTACAGGACGCGGTAGAGCAGGACGGCGGCGCTGACGCCGTCGCCGAACGGCGGCACGCCGGTGGCCGCGAACGCGAGGACGGCGCCGAGCGAGAACACGTCGCTCGGCGGCCCCGCCGGGAGGCCCTGCGCCTGCTCGGGGGAGAGGTAGCCGGGGGAGCCGACCACGAAGCCGGACCGGGTCAGGGCGGTCGACGCGTCCAGTGCCCGGGTGATGCCGAAGTCGATCAGGCGCGGCCCGTCCAACGCCAGCAGCACGTTGGACGGCTTGACGTCCCGGTGCACCAGCCCGAGCCCGTGGACGGCCTCCAGGGCTTGGGCCAGCCCGGCGCCGAGCGTGCGCACCGCCGCCGCCGGCAGCGGCCCGAACTGCCGGACGGCGGTGCCGAGCGCCGGCCCGGCGACGTACCCGGTGGCGACCCACGGCTGCGGGCCCTCGGTGTCGGCGTCCAGCACCGGCGCCGTCCAGCTGCCGCCGACCCGGCGCGCGGCGGTCACCTCCTGCCGGAACCGGGCCCGGAACTCCTCGTCCCCGGCGTACTCGCCGCGCACGAGCTTGACCGCCACCGTCCGCCCGCCGGCGGTGCGGCCGAGGAAGACCTCGCCCATGCCGCCCGCGCCGAGGCGGCGCAGCAGCCGGTACCGGCCGATCTGCCGTGGGTCGTCCGGCCAGAGTTCGTCCATGCTCCGTGTGCCCCCACCCGTGCGGCCGGTGCGCGGTCCCGTCCGCGCGCCGTGTCTGGGCCGACGGTACCGCCCGTGAGGGTCACTCAGGAGCCGGACGGGCCCGCTGCCTCGGCGGCCGGGCCCGGGCGCCGCGCCCCGGATCTGCGAGGATGTCCGGGTGAACGACACCCCCGGCCCCGGTGCGCCGATCAGGTCGGGCATCCCGGAGCACGGCCGGGTGCCCAAGTACTACACCGTCAAGGGCGAGTTGGACGGCCTGCTGGACGAACTGGGCGAGGGCGGGGTGCTGCCGACCGAGCGGGACCTGGCGGCCCGGTTCGAGGTCTCCCGGGACACCCTGCGCCAGGCCCTGCGCGAGCTGCTGATCCAGGGCCGGGTGCGCCGGCGGGGGAGGACGACGGTCGTCGCCGGCCCGAAGCTGGAGCAACCGCTGTCGCTGGCCAGCTACACCGAGGGTGTCCGGCGCCAGGGCCGGGTGCCGGGTCGGCACCTGATCGGCCTGGAGCGGTTCCCGGCGGAGGCCGTGCTGGCCGGCCAGCTGGGGGTCGCGGTGGGCGATCCGGTCTGGCACCTGGAGCGGGTCCTGCTCGCCGACGGTGAGCGGGTCGGCCTGGAGAGCACCTACCTCTCGGTGGCCCGGGTGCCCGCGCTGGACCGGGACTTCGAACCGGCCGGCTCGCTCTACGCCTACCTCCGGGAGCAGCTCGGGATCGGCTTCGGCGCGGCGGACGAACGGATCGAGACGGTGCTGGCGACTCCGCGCGAGGCCCTGCTGATCGGTACCCCGCCGGCGCTGCCGATGCTGCTCCTCCACCGGCTGACCCGCGACGGCGAGGGCCTGCCGGTGGAGCGGGTGCGCTCGCTGTACCGGGGCGACCGCTTCAGCTTCACGACCCGGCTGGACGCGCCGGCCTGACCGGCCCTCTCCCTCCGGAGCGGGCCATTGTGGTCACGGAAAGATAACGGGTCTGGACCCAAATTCGGGCGCTGTTCACGCTTCGGCCCCCGCCTCGGCCCGCTCCGGCCACCGCGCGCTCCGACTCTTGTCCCGTCCCCCTCCGGGTCCTCGCCGCATGATTGACGCATCATCAGGAGACAGGCATGACCACCGGTATCCCCCGCCGCTCGCTGTTCCTCGGCGCGGCCGCCGTCGCCGCGGCCGCCGTCACCACCGGCCCGCTGGCCCGCGCGGCCGTCGCCGCCACCGCCGCCCGCACCCCCAAGGTCCTGGTCATCGGCCTGGACGGCGCCATGCTGAACCGCATCAAGGACGCCGACGCGCCCAACCTGGACGCCCTGATGGCGGGCGGCCTCACCGCCGCGAGCAGCCTCTACGCCAACCCGATGGCGCAGACCGCCTCCGGCCCCGGCTGGTCCACCATCGCCACCGGCGTCTGGCCCGACAAGCACAAGGTGACGGACAACAACTTCACCGCGCCCGCCTTCGCCGCCTACCCCGACTTCCTGACCCGCGCCGAGACCGCCCGGCCGGGGCTCTCGACCTACGTCGTCTCCTCCTGGGCGCCGATCGCCGACACCATCTACTCGTCCCGGGTCGACACCCGGGTCGCCACCCCCGGCGCCGAGTACGACGCCGGCACCACCTCGCGCGCCGTCGCCCGGCTGCGCGACACCGACCCGGACGCGGTCTTCGTCCAGTTGGACAACGTCGACCACGCCGGCCACTCCAGCGGCGCCGCCAGCCAGGCCTACCTGGACGCCATCAAGGGCGTGGACGGCCAGGTCGGCCAGATCGTCGCGGCCGTCCGGGGCCGGGCGGGCTACGCCCTGGAGGACTGGCTGATCATGGTCACCGCCGACCACGGCCACACCGACGCGGGCGGCCACGGCGGCTCCACCTGGAGCGAGCGGCAGACCTTCGTGATCGCCAACGGCGGTGGCCTCGCCGCCGGTTCGGTCCGCTACGACGTCCGGATGACCGACATCGCACCGACCGCGCTGGCCCACCTCGGCATCACCCTCGACCCCGCCTGGGGCCTCGACGGCACCCCGATCGGCGCCCTCGTCCCGGACGCCTTCGACGCCCTGCGCCCGCAGCTCACCGGCCCGGTGGACGAGAGCGGCATCGCGGCCGGCACCATCGGCTTCACCCACACCCCGCCGGCCGGCTGGTCGGTGGACAACTCGGCGATGGGCACCGGCGGCGTCACCGAGTGGCGCGGCTGGTCGTTCACCACCGACGAGTTCTGGACGAAGGCGCAGCGCGACCAGGGCCGCGAGCTCAACGTCCGCGCCCGCAACGTCTTCGCCGTCGCCGACTCGGACGAGTGGGCCGACAAGACCTTCAAGGGCAACTACGACACCACCCTGGTCAGCCCCGCCTACCCGGTGGCCGGCCGGAGCCGGGCCACCCTCGCCTTCACCACCTACTACCAGCAGGAGGGCAGCCAGACCGCCCAGGTGCTCGTCTCCTGGGACGGCGGCGCCGCCACGGTCGTGCAGAGCTACAGCGCCCTGGTGAACGGCCCGCAGACGATCGCCCTGACCGTGCCGGCGGGCGCCGCCGACCTCCGCGTGCGGTTCCGCTACACCGGCAGCAACAACTGGTACTGGGTCGTCGACAACGTCCGCGTGACGACGGCGGCGTGACCTCGCCCGGGCCGGCCCGCCCGGGCGAGGCCGGCCCGGGTCAGGCCAGTCCGGGTCAGGCCAGTCCGGCCCGGATGCGGCCCGCGGCCTCGGCGGCCGCGGCCTCGTCCGGGTAGTGCGAACGCGGCCAGAAGAACCCGCGCAGCCCGTCCTTCGGGTTCCGGGGCACCACGTGGACGTGCAGGTGCGGTACGGACTGGCTGATCCGGTTGTTGGCCGCGACGAAGCTGCCCGCCGCGGCCATCCCGTTCTCGACGGCCGCGGTGACGCGCTGCACGCGGGCGAAGAACGGCCCGACGTCGGCCGCCGGCAGGTCGGTGACGGTCTCCAGATGGCGGCGGGGGACGACGAGGACGTGGCCGGGGAACAGCGGGCGGCGGTCCAGGAACGCCACCGCCACCTCGTCGTCCAGCACCCGGTGTGCGGGCGCCGCACCGGTCACGATCGCGCAGAAGACGCAGTCCACCGGCCCAGTGAAACCCGGCGCCCGGCAGCCCGCCACTCGCGGCCGCCTGCCCGCGCCCGCTACTCGTAGCGGTGGAGCAGCGACTCGCGCTCGACCTGCTCGATCATCTCGACCGTCAGCGACGGGTCGCGCAGGTGGGCGAGGGTGACCTCGGCGGAGCTGGGGGCGGCGTCGGCGGCGAGCCAGTTGCCGGGCTTCCAGGCGGAGCTGCGCAGGAAGGCCTTCGGGCAGTGCGCGTAGACCTCCTCGGCCCGCACGACGATCGCGCTGCGCGGCGGCTTGCCGACGGCGGTCAGCTGCTCCAGCAGTCGCGGGTCGGTCGAGACGCAGGCGCGGCCGTTGATCCGCAGCGTGGTGTCGCGGCCGGGGACGATGAAGATCAGCCCGACCCGGCCGGTCGAGACGATGTTGTGCAGGGTGTCGAGCCGCTTGTTGCCCGTCGCGTCCGGAATCGCCAGGGTGTGCTCGTCGAGCACGGAGACCAGCCCGGGCGGTCCGCCCCGGGGCGACACGTCGCAGTGGCCCTCGGCGTCGGCGCTGGCGATCAGCACGAGTGAGGAGCAGGCGATCAGCCGGCGGGCGACGTCGTGGATCCGGTCGACCTGCTTGCGCAGGGCGTGCTCGCCGGGCTGCTCGTAGACCGCCCGGAGATCGGCGGGCTCACGCAACGCGGTGGCGCGGATCGACTCGAAGAGGCTGCCGCCGCCCGGCGGGGTCTCGGCGGCGGGGACGGACTCCGGTGCAGTGGTCATGCCCGCAACCTACCGAACGCCCGTCCCGGCGCCGGCACCCGACCGGCCGCTCGCCGGGCGGCCGTCAGACGATCAGCGGCACCGGGTGGATCTCGTCGGCGGGGTGGCCCGTCCGCTCGTGCACGCGCTGGACGGCCTCCTTGGAGGGTGCCTCCGAGAGGCAGTAGACCGTGCCCGACTCCGGGTCGGCCCAGGCCTGTTCGAAGTGCACACCCTCGTTCGCCTCGACGGCGAGGTCGGCCCGGTGCGCGGCGCGCAGCTCGTCGCCGGTGATCCCCGACATGCCGTGATGGACGTCCATGAACTTGGCCATGGCGCTCACACCTCCTGGAGCGCGGCGGTCCGGCGCGTCCGGACCGGCCTTGCTTCCAGGGTGCGCCCGCCCGGCGGCGCCGCGCCAGCGGGCGGGCCGGGCCCGTGCCCGCCCGCCTGCCCGCAGACAGGTCCGCCGACTTGCCCGTCCACCTGCCCGTCGACCGCGACCGCCGGTCGCTGGCAGGATGACGCCGAGCGGCCCGGCACCCGCCTGCCCGTCACGGCGGCCCGCCCGCCGTACTCCCGGAGGTCAGCACCCGATGAACAGCCCCACCGCCACGCCCGCCCCCGTCGACGACCGCGTCAGCGGCCTCGGCGAGGGCCCGGTCTGGGACGTCCGCACCAACTCCCTGCGCTGGGTGGACATCCGGTCCGGCCTGGTGCACCACTCCGACGGCAGCTCGCGCCAACTGCCGCCGCCCGCCTCGGCGATCCTGCCCACCACCGACGGCTGGGCCGCCGTGCTGCGCGACCGCGTGGTGCGCCTCGACGGGCCCGGCGAGGCCGCGGTGCCGCTCGGCCGGGCCGAGCGCTGCAACGACGCCAAGGCCGACCCGGCCGGCCGGGTCTGGATCGGCACCATGGCCGGCGACGAGACCCCGGGCCGGGGCGCCCTGCTGCGGCTGGACGGCGACCCCGCCACCGAGGTGATCGCCGGTGCGGGCATCGCCAACGGCCTGGGCTGGAGCCCGGACGCGCGCCTGATGTACTGGATCGACACCCCGACCGGGCGGATCGACGTCCTCGACTACGACCTCGCCGACGGCAGCGTCCGGGGCCGGCGCCCGTTCGCGAGCGTGAGCGGCGGGTGGCCGGACGGCCTCGCCGTCGACGACGAGGGCGCCCTCTGGGTCGCCCTGTGGGGCGGCGGGGCCCTGCACCGCTACACCCCCGACGGGCGCCTCGACACCGTGCTGCCGATCGCGGTCGCGAGCCCGACCAGCTGCGCCTTCGGCGGCGACGACCTGCGCACCCTCTACATCACCACCGCGCACCACCCCGACGAGCACGGCCGGTTCGCCCCGGACGCGGGCCGCCTGCACGCCGTCCGGGTGCCCGTGCCGGGGCCGCCGCCCACCCCGGCCGTGCTGCCCGTCGGTGCATTCCCGGCCGCCGAGTGAAACAGGCCACAGGAAATCCCCCTCCCTGACCCGGGGCGGATCATGGCACAATGACGACAGTAGTAGTGACGTTCAGCGCACTCCGGGGTCGGTGAAAATCCGAACCGGCGGTTACAGTCCGCGACCCGTCCGCAGCCAGCGGGCGGTTGACCAGGTGAGATTCCTGGACCGACGGTTAAAGTCCGGATGGGAGGCGTGCGCGACGGATCGAGCAGTGCCGTGGTTCCCCGTGGGCCACGTGAGGTGTGCACAGGAGAGCTCTCCTCGGCGACGACGCCGCCGGAGCAGCTCCTCCAGGAGTGCGCCCGTGCCTGCCACTGTCCGTGTCATCTCCCCATGCCGCCCCGGAGTCCGCGCCCCAAGCGCGAGGAGAACCCGGGTGTTCACCGGCATCATCGAAGAGCTCGGCGAGGTCGTCTCCATCGAGGAGATCGGCGACTCGTCGCGGATCCGCCTGCGTGGCCCGGTGGTCTGTCAGGGTGCCCGCCACGGCGACTCCATCGCGGTCAACGGCGTGTGCCTGACCGTTGTCGACACCCCCGAGGAACTCGCGGCCGAAAGCGGCGAGTTCAGTGCCGACGTGATGGCCGAGACGCTGCACCGCTCCAGCCTCGGCGCACTGGGGGCCGGCTCCCGGGTCAACCTGGAGCGCGCGATGGCGCTCGGCGCCCGGCTCGGCGGCCACCTCGTCCAGGGCCACGTGGACGCCACCGGCGCCCTGTTGGGCCGCGAGCCCGGCGACCTCGACGCCGCGGGCCTGCCGCGCTGGGAGGTCCTGCGCTTCTCGCTGCCGCAGAGCATCACCCGGTACCTGGTCGAGAAGGGCTCCATCACGGTGGACGGCGTCAGCCTCACCGTGGTCGAGGCGGCCCGCGACAGCTTCACCGTCAGCCTGATCCCGGCCACCCTCGCGCTCACCACGCTCGGTACCAAGGCGGTCGGCGACCCGGTGAACCTGGAGGTCGACGTCCTCGCGAAGTACGTCGAGCGCCTGCTGGAGTCCCGCACCCTGCCCGGCCACCTCACCCCGGGCGGCTCCTTGACCCCGCCCACCGCGATCGCAGAGGACGTCTCGTGAACTGGCTCAGCGGTGTGGCCTTCACCGCCTTCGGCGAACCGGTGAAGTGGGCCGACATGTTCGGCAACCTGCTCGGACTGAGCGCCCTGGCCCTCGGCTGGCGCCGCTCGGTGTGGAGCTGGCCCGTCCAGCTCCTCTCCGGCGCGGTACTGATCGCGGCCTACTTCTCCGGCCACGTACCCGGCCTGATCGGCAAGCAGCTCATCGTCATCGTCGCGGCCGGCTGGGGCTGGACCCAGTGGCGCCGCGGCCGGCAGGAGAGCGGCGGGATCGAGGTCCGCTTCGCCAACTGGACGGAGCGCGCGGTGCTCGTCGGCGCGACCGCGCTCGGCACCGTCGCCCTGGCCTGGCTCTTCCTCGCCAACCCCAGCCTCTCCTGGAGCCCGTGGGCCGACGCCTACATCTTCGTCGGCACGCTGGCCGCGATGTACGCGCAGGCCAGGGGCTGGCTGGAGTTCTGGTTCGCCTGGATCGCCGTCGACATCGTGGGCGTCCCGCTCGCCTTCAACAGCGGCTACGCCTTCTCCGGCCTGACCTACAGCATCTACTTCGTCCTGGTCCTGCTCGGCCTGCGCGCCTGGTGGCTGCGCACCCGCGAGACCCGTCCCGCGACCGCCAACGTCCCGCTGGGAGCCTCCGCATGAGCACGCAGCCCGCCCACGAATCAGAGCTCGACGACCTCGTCCTCGACCCGGTCGAGCGCGCCATCGCCGACATCGCCCTCGGCCGCGCCGTGATCGTGGTGGACGACGAGGACCGCGAGAACGAGGGCGACATCGTCTTCGCCGCCTCGGCCGCCACCCCCGAGCTGCTGGCCTTCACCATCCGCTACAGCTCCGGCGTGATCTGCGTCCCGATGACCGGCGACGAGCTGGACCGCCTCAAGCTGCCCCCGATGACCCAGGTCAACGAGGACCGCAAGGGCACCGCCTACGCCGTGTCGGTGGACGCCCGCGACGGCGTCTCCACCGGCATCTCCGCCGCCGACCGGGCCCGGACCGTCAAGCTGCTCGCCTCGGCGGGCACCGAGCCGGGCGACCTTACCCGCCCCGGGCACGTCTTCCCGCTGCGGGCCGTCGAGGGCGGAGTACTGGTCCGCCCCGGGCACACCGAGGCCGCCGTCGACCTCGCCCGGCTCGCCGGCCTGGCGCCGGCCGGCGGCATCGCCGAGGTCGTCAACGACGACGGCAGCATGTCGCGGCTGCCCGAGCTGGTGGCCTTCGCCCGCGAGCACGGCCTGGCGATCATCTCGATCGAGGACCTGATCGCCTACCGCCGCCGCACCGAGCTGCACGTGGACCGCGCCGCCGTCACCTCGCTGCCCACCTCGTACGGCGACTTCACCGCCGTCGGCTACCGCGGCACCCTGGACGGCACCGAGCACATCGCGCTGATCGCGGGCGGCCTCGGCGCCGACGGCAAGGTGCTGGACGGCGAGGACCTGCTGGTCCGGGTCCACTCCGAGTGCCTGACCGGCGACGTGTTCGGCTCGCTGCGCTGCGACTGCGGCCCCCAGCTGGAGGCCTCGCTGGAGAAGGTCGCCGCCGCCGGCCGCGGCGTCGTGCTCTACCTGCGCGGCCACGAGGGCCGGGGCATCGGCCTGGCCCACAAGCTGCGCGCCTACGAACTCCAGGAGCAGGGCCGCGACACCGTCGAGGCCAACCTCGACCTCGGCCTGCCCGCCGACGCCCGGGACTACAGCATCGGCGCCCAGATGCTCACCGACCTCGGCGTGCGTTCACTGACGCTGCTCACCAACAACCCGGACAAGATCGCCGCGTTGACCGAGCACGGCCTCAAGGTCAACGGCCGCGAGCCGGTGCAGACCGCTACCGGCGAGCACAACCTGCGCTACCTGCGGACCAAGCGCGACCGGATGGGCCACGAACTGCCCTGGCTCGGCCAGGACTCCTGAGCCCCGCCGGTCCCGCCCCCCTTCCGTCACCACCACCCCACCACCCGCACCTCAGCACCGATAGGAAGTACGCACGTGAGCGGCCACGGAGCCCCCGAGCTGACCATCAAGAACTGCGCCGACCTGCGGGTCGCCGTGATCGCCGCCCAGTGGCACGAGCAGGTGATGAACGGGCTGCTGGACGGCGCCCACCGCGCGCTCAAGGAGCTCGGCATCGAGGAGCCCACCGTGGTGCGCGTCCCCGGCACCTTCGAGCTGCCGGTCGCCGCGAAGCAGCTGGCCGGCCGCGGCTACGACGCCGTGGTCGCCCTCGGCGTGGTCATCCGCGGCGGCACCCCGCACTTCGAGTACGTCTGCGAGGCGGCCACCCTCGGCCTCACCCAGGTGAGCGTCGACACCGGCGTACCGGTCGGCTTCGGCGTCCTGACCTGCGACAACGAGGAGCAGGCTCTGGACCGCGCGGGCCTGCCCGGCTCCGCCGAGGACAAGGGCCACGAGGCCGTCACCGCCGCCGTGGCCACCGCCGCCGTGCTGCGCTCGGTCTCCGAGCCCTGGCGGTAGGCGCAGCCCCCGGGCCGGACGGCCCGGGGAGCCGCGCGGCGAAGCCGACGTCCAAGGCGGTGTCCACGGTCCGGGACCGTTTACCGTCCGTATGCCCGCAAGCCTTAAGGTGAGTCCATCATGGCTTCGAAGACATTCGAGGAGCTGTTCACCGAGCTCCAGCAGAAGGCCGCCACCGGCGACCCCTCGTCCTCCCGTACCGCGCAGCTCGTCCAGCAGGGCGTCCATGCGATCGGCAAGAAGGTCGTCGAGGAGGCCGCAGAGGTCTGGATGGCCGCCGAGTACCAGTCCGACGAGGAGACCGCGGAGGAGATCTCGCAGCTCCTCTACCACCTTCAGGTGATGATGGTCGCCAAGGGCCTGACGCTCGACGACGTGTACGCCCATCTCTGAAGAGTTCCGACCACGGGTACGGGCCGCCGCCGTGCGGCCCGTACCGCTGTGGAGCACTGCCGCACCACCGCTTCACCCCCACCCGCTACCTCAGCGAAGGATTCACCACTCATGCTGCGCATCGCCGTCCCCAACAAGGGTTCGCTCTCGGGTCCCGCGGCGGAGATGCTCCATGAGGCCGGCTACCGCCAGCGCAAGGACCCGAAGGAACTCGTCCTCGTCGACCCGGACAACCAGGTCGAGTTCTTCTTCCTGCGCCCGCGCGACATCGCCGTCTACGTCGGCTCCGGCCGCCTGGACGTCGGCATCACCGGCCGTGACCTGCTCCTGGACTCCGCCTCCAACGCCGAGGAGGTGCTCGCGCTCGGCTTCGGCGGCTCGACCTTCCGGTTCGCCCGCCCCGTGGGCGTGGACGTCAAGGACGTGAGCGGCCTGGAGGGCCTGCGGATCGCCACCTCCTACACCGGCCTGGTGCAGCAGCACCTCGCCGAGCACGGGGTGAAGGCGACCGTCACCAAGCTCGACGGTGCGGTGGAGACCGCCGTCCAGCTCGGCGTCGCGGACGTCATCGCGGACGTCGTGGAGACCGGCACCAGCCTGCGCAACGCCGGCCTGGAGGTCTTCGGCGACCCGATCCTGGTCTCGGACGCCGTGGTGATCCGCCCCAAGGGCGCCGGTGAGGACGCGGGGGTCGAGCAGTTCCTGCGCCGCCTCCAGGGCGTCCTGGTGGCCCGCCGCTACGTGCTGATGGACTACGACATCCGCGCCGAGAACGTCGGCGCCGCCGTCGCGCTCACCCCGGGCCTGGAGTCGCCGACCGTCTCCCCGCTGCACACCGAGGGGTGGGTCGCGGTCCGTTCGATGGTGCTCCGCAAGGAGGCGCAGCGGATCATGGACGACCTCTGGAGCATCGGCGCCCGCGCCATCCTGGTCACCAACATCCACGCCTGCCGGCTCTGAACCGACCCGCAAGCCGCGAACAACCGCACGTGGGCGGGGGCGCCAGCGCCCTCGCCCCGTTCTCTTCCGGAGACCCGAGTGACCACGCCAGCGACCGCCGCCACCACCCTCCCCGTGACCTGGTTCCCGCGCCGCACCCGCGCCGTGCTGCTGCCGGTCAGCGCCCTGCTGGTGGTCCTGTTCGGGGTGATCGCGTTCGCACTGCCGGCCAACTGGCAGCTCAACGACCGGATCGCGATGGTCGTCAGCGGCCTGGTCTTCGCCGGGGCCGGCCTGCTGCTGGCCCGGCCCGAGGTGCGGGCCGACGCCGAGGGCGTCACGGTCGTCAACTTCCTGCGCAGCCGCCGGCTGGCCTGGCCCGAGATCGTCCGGGTGAACTTCCGCCAGGGCGACCCGTGGGCCAGCCTCGACCTCGCCGACGGCACCTCGCTGGCGGCGGTCGGCATCCAGGCGGGCGTCGGCCACGAGCAGGCCGTCCGCGCTGCCCGGGCGCTGCGCGACCTCGTCGAGGAGCACGGCCGGGCGGACGCCCGTGGTTGAGCCCGTCCGTGGGTACCGCGGGAGGCACGCCGCCGGGTCGAACAAGATCCTTACACTCGTACGGGTATCGTCTAGGCTGGTAAAAGCAGGGCAAAGCCCTGCTCCTGTCGACCCGCGACCAGAGGAGTGACACCTCCCCTCGATGGACGATCCGTCCGGTAGTACCTACGCCGCCCCACTTCCGGCTCCCGGAAGGCAGGCGGCACCGTGATCACCGCCTGGCTGCTGTTGCTCGCGGCCGTGCTGCTCATCCTCGCCAACGGCCTTTTCGTGGCCGCCGAATTCGCCTTCGTCACCGTGGAGCGCGGCGTGGTCGAACGCGCCGCCGAAGCCGGCGACGCCAAGGCCCGCCGGGTCGCCCGCGCGCTGCGCAGGCTCTCCTTCGAACTCTCCGGCGCCCAGCTCGGCATCACCATCACCTCACTGGTGGTCGGCATGCTCGCCGCGCCCGCCCTGTCCACCCTGCTCAGCCCGGTGCTGACCGGCATGGGCCTGTCCGCGGCGGCGGCCCGCGGGGTCGCCGTGATCGTCGGCATGCTGCTCGCCACCGTCATCCAGATGGTGATCGGCGAGCTGGTGCCGAAGAACTGGGCGATCTCCCGGCCGCTCCAGGTCGCCCGCGCGGTGGCCGCCCCGCACATGGCCTTCTCGATCGCCTGCCGGCCGCTGATCAGCCTGCTGAACGGCGCCGCCGACCGGACGGTCCGGGCCCTCGGTGTCGAGCCGCAGGAGGAGCTGGGCCACGCCCGCACCCCCGCCGAACTCGTCTCGCTCGCCCGGCACTCGGCCAGGGCCGGCGTGATGGACGAGGAGTCGGCGACACTGTTCGTGCGGACCCTCGGCCTCGGCGATCTCACCGCGCAGAGCGTGATGACCCCGCGGATAGACGTCTCCGCCCTCCAGCGGGACGCCAGCGCCGCCGACGTGGTCAACCTCACCCGGGCCACCGGCCTGTCCCGCTTCCCGGTCTACGTGGACAGCCTGGACGAGGTCACCGGCACCGTCACCCTCAAGGACGCGCTGGCCGTGCCGCCGGAGCGCCGCGGCAGCGTCCGGGTCGCCGACCTCAGCGTCCCGCCGCTGCTGGTGCCCGAGAGCCTGCCCGCCGAGCGGCTGCTCGACCAGCTGCGCCGCCAGCAGCCGATGGCCATCGTGGTCGACGAGTACGGCGGCACCGCCGGCGTCGTCACCATCGAGGACATCGTCGAGGAGATCGTCGGCGAGGTCCAGGACGAGCACGATCCCGAGGACACCCCCGAACTCGTGCCGCTGCCGCCCGTCGACGGGCTGCCCGTCTGGGCCGCCGACGGGCGCGCCCGGACCGACCAGCTGGAGTCCATCGGCCTGCACGCCCCCGAGGGCCCGTACGAGACGCTGGCGGGCCTGGTCACCGACCTGCTCGGCAAGCTCCCCACGCCGGGCGAGCAGGCATGCGTACCCGGCTGGCGGTTCACCGTGGAGGCCGTGGACCGCCACCGCACCACCAAGGTCCGGATCGAGCGCATCAGCGAGCACCACCAGGACGAGGACGAGACCCGATGACCGCGCTCCAACTGGCCGCCGCACTCCTGCTGCTGCTGGGCAACGCCTTCTTCGTCGGCGCCGAGTTCGCCGTCATCTCCGTCCGCCGCAGCCAGATCGAGCCGCTGGCCGAGGCCGGCAACAAGCGGGCCCGCACCGTGCTGCACGCCCTGTCCAACGTCTCCGCGATGCTGGCCGCGGCCCAGCTCGGCATCACCGTCTGCTCGCTCGGCCTCGGAGCGCTCGCCGAGCCGACCATCGCGCACCTGGTCGAGGGTCCGTTCCACGCGCTGGGCGTCCCCGAGAGCCTCATGCACCCGCTCTCGTACGGGCTGGCGCTCGGCGTGGTGGTGTTCCTGCACATGGTGATGGGCGAGATGGTGCCGAAGAACCTGGCGCTGGCCGGCCCGGAGAAGGCCGCGCTGCTGCTCGGCCCGCCGCTGGACCGCCTGGCCCGGGTGCTCGCGCCGGTGATCAGCTTCCTGAACGCCTTCGCCAACGGCATCCTGCGGTTGTTCAAGGTGGAGGCCAAGGACGAGGTGGAGTCGGTCTTCACCACCGAGCAGCTGATGTACCTGCTGCTCGACTCGCGTGACGCCGGCCTCCTCGACGAGGACCGCCAGGAGCGCCTGGAGGACGCCCTGGAACTGGGCCACCGCCCGGTCACCGACGTGGTGCTCCCGCCCGAGCAGCTGATCACCGTCGGCCCGCGGGTGACGGCCGCCGAGATCGAGGCGCTCGCCGTCCGCACCGGCTTCTCGCGCTTCCCGGTGGTCGAGGGCGACGTGGCCGCCGTCGGCTTCCTCGGGTACCTCCACCTCAAGGACATCCTGGACGTGGAGGACCCGACGGCGCCGCTCCCGGCCCGCCTGTGGCGCCCGATCACCGTCGTCCGCGGCGGCCTCCCGCTGGACGACGCCCTCGGCGCGATGCGCAGGGCCGCCTCGCACCTGGCGGCCGTGGTCGACACCGACGGCCGCACCCTGGGCCTGATCGCCCTGGAGGACGTGGTGGAGGAGCTGGTCGGCGAGGTCCACGACCCGGACCACCGCCCGGCGGCGGCCTAGGAAGCGCCCTGGCGCCACCCCGGCCGGGCTCAGGCCTGGCCGGGGCGGCCCCGGCCGTCGATCAGCTCGCCGTACGCCTGGACGAGATCGGGCAGCCGCAGGGTGGCCAGGTCCTCGCGGCAGGGCAGCCCGGGCAGCTGGGAGAGCCGCAGGTCGCGGTAGGCGCAGGACTTCTCGTACAGGGTGCGGATGAAGCGGCCGTTGCCGAGGTCGTCGATCCAGCCCTCGCGGACCACGTGGGCGCAGATGCTGGCCAGCTCCTCGGTCGCGTCCTCGTCCCAGCCGTCGCCGTCCCGCCCGGCCAGGGCCGCGCCGATCGAGGTCAGCTCGGCGGGCCGGTAGCTGGGGAAGTCCACCCTGGTGGTGAAGCGGGAGTTGAGGCCGGGGTTGGTGGCCAGCAGCCGGTTCATCCCCTCCGGGTATCCGGCCAGGATCACCACCAGCCGGTCCCGGTTGTCCTCGGCCCGCTTCAGCAGCACCTGGAGGGCCTCGTCCCCGTACGCGTCGCCCTTGCTGTAACCGGAGTTGGAGAGGCTGTACGCCTCGTCGATGAAGAGCACGCCGTCGAGTGCGGAGTCGATCAGCTCGTTGGCCTTGACGGCGGTCTGGCCGAGGAACTCGCCGACCAGGTCCGCCCGCTGGGCCTCCACCAGGTGGTCGCCGGAGAGCAGCCCCAGGGAGTGGAAGACCCGGCCGAGGATCCGGGCGACGGTGGTCTTGCCGGTGCCGGACGGGCCGGAGAAGACGAAGTGCCGCTTCGGCGGCTGCACCGGCAGGCCTTCGCCGACCCGCAGCCGGGACATCCGCAGCTGCGCGGAGAGCGCGCGGACCTGGCGCTTCACCGGGTCCAGCCCGACCATCCGCTCCAGCGCGTCCAGGGCGGCGTCCAGCTCCTGCCGGTTGCCGGGGCGGCCGGGGGAGAGGCGGTGGGCGGCCGCGGCCTGCGTCCCGGGGGCGCGGCCCGGCAGGAACAGGGTGGGCACCGGGCCCGTCTCGCCGGGTGAGCCGGAGCGGGCCCCGGCGCCCTGCGGCGCGGACCCCTCGACGGCCGAGGACTCCTCGAACGGCGCCGGCTCCGCCAGGGCCGCCGACGCGCCGCCCGGGTCGGCGGCGCCCTCCTCCTCGCCCGCCCGGCCGGGCTCGGCGAACACGTCGCCGCCGTCGTCCCCGTCGCTCCCGACGTCCTCTGCTGCGAAGTCCTCTGTCACGAAGTCCTCCGCCGCGAAGCCCAGTTCGGCGCCGAGATCGTCGGCCAGGTCGTACGGCTGGCCCGCGTCCTGGTCCCGGGTGCCGGCTGTGCCGGCGGCGCTCCCCGCACCGGCCCCCGCCGCGCTCTCCAGCAGCGCGTCGGCCGGCCCGTCCTCGGCGGAGATCGCCGCGAGCCGGGCCGCGGTGTCCATGAACGCCGGGTCGGCGCGGTGCACCGCGCGGTAGAGCGGCATGGCGGCGGCGCTGCGCCCGGCGCCCTCGTACGCGCGGGCCAGCCAGTAGCGCAGCTCCTTGCGCTGCGGCTGCTCGGAGCGGCAGCGGGCCAGCGAGGCCGCCAGCGGGGTCTGCGCCTGCGCGCACATGTCGAGCCGGACCCGGGCCATGCCGCCGAACAGGCCGGCCTCGATGCCGAGCAGCGGGTCGTCCAGCAGCCGGTCGGTGTCCCGGATGAGCTGCTCCCAGTCCTTCAGCAGGTAGGAGCGGCAGGCGTGCAGGAACCGCACGGACGGGTCCTCGCGGGCCGGCGGGCACTGGGCGAGCGCGGTGTCGAGTTCGGTGAGGTGGCGCCCGTCCAGCCAGTGAGAGGCGTGTGCGAGTGCGAGGTCGCGGGCGTTCTCCAGCACCGGCTGGACCCACCAGCCCAGCCAGTACCAGGAGCTGAGCGGGCGTCGGTGCAGGGCCCGCTGCTCGCCGAATCGATTCTGGTGGCGGTGCATGGCGAGCAGTGCGCCGGAGGTGTCGCAGCGCAGGGCGTGCAGGCCGAGCCAGGCGTCGGCCATCCCCGGGTCGAGCTGCACCGCCGCGCGGAACTCCTCCTCCGCGCGGGCGTAGGCGCCCGCCGTGTAGGCGTCCATGGCCCGTAGCCAGGCCCGGTCGGCCAGTCTGCCGGGGCCCCCGCCGCCGTTGTTGCTGCTGTCCGGACTCTCCACCGTCACTCACGCCCCCCGCGGTGTGCCTCGGGGCTCGGCCGGCTGATGGCTCGCCAGCGGTGAGGGCCCCCGGGGCGCATATGCGCCTAACGGAATCGTACCGGCGCGGAGCTGATCCGGAAGGGTGCCGCGCCAGGTTCAAATCCGGGCGGGGCCCGGTCCGTTGGCGTACGGGTGAGGAGAACGGCGCCTCCGGCTCACGGGGGAACAAGCCGGAGGCGCCGTGTCTGTGGTTGCACGATCAACTATCTTGCAACGAGTCGAAACCTAGTTCCCGATGACGCCCCAGGTCAAGGGCCGTTTCGGAGTTCACCGAGGGTGCCGGGGGCGATCCGTCCGGTTACTCCGTCGACCAGAACGTCGGCGTACGGACGGCTCGGATCGCCGGCGAAGTGCGCCTGCTCGGCAAGGGCCCAGCCGGCCCAGAACTCGGCGAGCCCCGGGCCGTCCCGCAGCTCGCCGCGGTGCCGCGCGGCCGGCGCGTCCAGTTCCATCCAGAGCAGCCGCGCCAGCCACGGCCGGACGTCGCGCCGTCCGGAGCCGACGCCTTCGAGCAGCACCACGGGCGCCGCCGGCACCCGCCGGCGGCCGCCGAACCTGCGCAGCGTCCAGTCGTAGACCTCGTACTCGGCGCTCCGGCCCGCGGCCAGCGGCTCCAGGACCTGGCCGCGCAGCCGGTCCGTCCACCCGAACGGCTCCTCGTGGGTGGCCAGGTCGTCCAGATGGACGACCGGCGCCCCGCCGAGCGCGGCGGCCAGCCGGGCCGCGAAGGTGGTCTTGCCGGAGCCCGCGTGCCCGTCCACCGCGACCAGCCGCACCGGCCCGCAGGAGGGCGCCGCGGCCCGGATCCCCGCCGCGAGCGCGGCCGGCGCCTCAGCATCCTGCGGATCACCCATGGCGGCCACTCTACGGGCGCCGGTGACCGGCCCCGGAGGGGCGCCGGGCGCTGGTCGTGACGGCCGGGCCCGGATCGGGCATACTCACATCGCCAGACATGTGAACGACCGTTCACCGCAACCCGGTGCCGGTCGGGCCGACCTGCCACACCCGTGCCGCGCCCGCCACCACTGGGCCCGGTGCCCGATCGAGGAGGCGACCAACCGCCATGAGCCCCGCACCCGCCAAGCCCGTGGACCGCACGCTCCCCACCGAGGAGGCCCGGGAACTCCTGAGCCTCACCCGTGACCTGGTCCAGCGCGAGGTAGCCCCCCGGGCCGCCGGGGACGAGGCCGCCGACCGGTTCCCCCGCGACGTCTTCCGCACCCTCGGCGAGACGGGCCTGCTCTCCCTCCCGTACGGCGAGGAGCACGGCGGCGGCGGGCAGCCCTACGAGGTGTACCTGCAGGTCCTGGAGGAGCTCGCGGCCGGCTGGCTGGCCGTCGGCCTCGGCGTCAGCGTCCACACGCTGTCCTGCCACGCCCTCGCCACCTTCGGCAGCGACGAGCAGCGGGCCGCCTGGCTGCCCGGCATGCTCGCCGGCGACCAGCTGGGCGCGTACTGCCTCTCCGAGCCGCAGTCCGGCTCCGACGCCGCCGCGCTGCGCACCCGCGCCGCCCTGGAGGGCGAGGAGTACGTCGTCAACGGCACCAAGGCGTGGATCACCCACGGCGGCCACGCCGACTTCTACAGCGCCATGGTCCGCACCGGCGAGGACGGCCCGCGCGGGATCAGCTGCCTGCTGGTGCCGGGAGGCGCGGCCGGCCTGTCCGCCGCGCCCCCCGAGCACAAGATGGGCATGCGCTCCTCGCCCACCGCGCAGATGCACTTCGACGGCGTGCGGGTGGCCCGTGAACGCCTGGTCGGCACCGAGGGCCAGGGATTCCAGATCGCGCTCTCCGCGCTCGACTCCGGGCGGCTCGGAATCGCGGCCTGTGCGATAGGCGTGGCCCAGGCCGCCCTGGACCTCGCCGTCGACTACGCCGGGAGCCGGCGCCAGTTCGGCCGGCGGATCGCCGACTTCCAGGGCCTGTCGTTCATGCTCGCGGACATGGCCACCCAGATCGAGGCCGGGCGCTCGCTCTACCTGGCCGCCGCCCGCCGCCGCGACGCCGGGCTCGCCTTCTCCAAGGAGGCGGCGATGGCCAAGCTGTTCTGCACCGACGCCGCGATGAAGGCCACCACCGACGCCGTCCAGGTGCTCGGCGGCTACGGCTACACCCAGGACTTCCCGGCCGAGCGCTACATGCGCGAGGCCAAGGTGCTGCAGATCGTCGAGGGCACCAACCAGATCCAGCGCCTGGTGATCGGACGCCACCTCACCGGCAGCTGACGTCCGGTACGGTCCGGGCCGCCTCAGCGGTGGCGCCGGACCGTCCCCCCTGCGGAGCCGGCGGGCCGGGTCAGCGGCGGGCCGGGCGGGCGACGGACCGCCGGGCGGCCTGCGGAGCGGCCTGCGGGGCCGCCGAACGCTGCGCCGGCACCAGGCCCGCCGGGACGGCGGCCTTCACCGGGCTGTGCGGGATCGCGTGCGAGAACGGCTGGGTGCGCCAGTCCAGCGCGGCCGGCAGGGCCAGCAGGCCCTCCAGGCCGGGCGCGACGGTGTCGGCCGGGAGGTCGACCTCGGCCAGGTCGTCTGCGGAGCTGCCCGAACCGGGGCAGAGCGCGGGGGAGAAGGGGTTCCAGGCCGTCGGCAGGACGGCGTGCTGCGGGAGCCGCTCCTCGTCGCCCAGCAGGGCGATCGGGCGGTCGCACTCGGGGCAGTGCACCCGAATGATCTCCCAGGTGTCGGCCTCGCCCGGGTCGGTCCCCGGGGTCGGGCCGTACGAGACCGCGAAGGTGTCGCGGTCGCTCGTATCGTGGGTGTCGTCCGCGCTCAGCGAGCGCTGGTCAACTGCGGGCATGGTGATCCCCCTCGGATCGGGCCGGCCGGACAGCCAGGGCCACAACCAGCACTTCCCGGTGACGGGGGCTCATAATCCTGCGCCCGGTGGCACAGTGATGCAGCAGGTGTGTCGTTCGCCACATTCGCCGGGCATGTGCCCCGGAAATGCGCCAGGGTGTGCAGCCGCTCCCGCAACCGCCGGTACGCGCCCCGTGCGGGCCCCGTTTGCCGGGGGTGTCGGCAGCACGCCTCCCGGGGCAGTAGGTTTGCGCCTTGTGGAGGATCTCGACCAGCGCATCGTTCAGCTGCTCCTTGAGGACGGCCGGATGAGCTACACGGACCTGGGCAAGGCCACCGGCCTGTCCACCTCGGCGGTGCACCAGCGCGTGCGCCGCCTCGAACAGCGTGGGGTGATCCGCGGCTACACGGCGATCATCGACCCCGACGCCGTCGACCTGGCACTGACCGCGTTCATCTCGGTCAAGCCGTTCGACCCGAGCTCCCCCGACGACACCCCGGAGCGGCTCGCCGGGCTCCCCGAGATCGAGGCCTGCCACAGCGTGGCCGGCGACGAGAACTACATCCTCAAGGTCCGCGTCGGCGCCCCCGGCGACCTGGAGGACCTGCTCGCCCGCATCCGCACCGCCGCGGGCGTCTCGACCCGCACCACCGTCGTCCTCTCCACCCCCTACGAGGCACGCCCCCCGAAGCTCTGACCAGCTTCGTGCGGGTGCAGACTTAGGCGCATGACCGAACGCACCCTCCGGACCGTGCTGCTGCGCGGCGGCTCCGTCTACAGCCCCGCCGACCCCTTCGCCTCCGCCATGCTCGTCGAGGGCGAGCACGTCGCCTGGGTCGGCAGCGACGGCGCCGCCGAGGCCTACGCCGACATCGCGGACGAGATCGTCGAGCTGGACGGCGCGCTGGTCACCCCCGCGTTCGTGGACGCCCACGTGCACGCGACCTCCACCGGCCTCGCCCTGACCGGCCTGGACCTCACCGGCTGCCCCTCGCTGCCCGAGGCGCTCCGCCGGATCGCGGCCTTCGCGGCGCCAGGCGCCGCCGGCGGCGTGCTGATCGGCCACGGCTGGGACGAGAGCGGCTGGCCCGAGGGCCGCCCGCCGACGCTCGCCGAGCTCGACGCGGCGGCCGGCGGCGCCGCGCTCTACCTCTCCCGCACCGACGTGCACTCGGCCGTCGCCTCCACCGCGCTGCGCGCACTCACCCCCGGCCTGGACACCCTGCCCGGCCACAGCGCCGACGGCGCGCTCACCCGCGACGCGCACCACGCGGTGCGCCGCGCCGCCCTCGCCCACCTCACGGACGCCCAGCGCCGTGCCGCCCAGCAGGCCACCCTGGCCCGCGCCGCCTCCCTCGGGATCGGCTCCCTGCACGAGTGCGGCGGCCCCGACATCTCCTCCGAGCAGGACCTCGCCGCCCTGCTGGCCCTCGCGGCCGGACAGGACGGCCCCGAGGTGTTCGGCTACTGGGGTGAGCTCGGCGGCGTCGAGACCGCCCGCCGGCTGGGCGCGGTCGGCGCCGGCGGCGACCTGTTCGTGGACGGCGCCCTCGGCTCGCACACCGCCTGCCTGCACACCCGCTACGAGGACGCCCCGCACACCGGCACCGCCTACCTGAGCGCCGACCAGATCGCCGACCACGTCACCGCCTGCACCGAGGCCGGCCTCCAGGCGGGCTTCCACGCGATCGGCGACGCCGCCCTGACCGCCGTCGTCGAGGGCGTCCGCACCGCCGCCGACCGGCTCGGCCCGGCCCGGGTGAAGGCGCTGCGGCACCGCGTCGAGCACGCCGAGGCGCTGGACGACAAGGCCGTCGCCGCCTTCGTCGAGCTCGGCCTGGTCGCCTCCGTGCAGCCGGCCTTCGACGCGACCTGGGGCGGCCCGGACGGCATGTACGTCCAGCGCCTGGGCGCCGAGCGGGCCGCCGCGCTGAACCCGTTCGCGGCGCTGCTGCGCGCCGGTGTCCCGCTGGCCTTCGGCTCGGACGCCCCCGTGACGGCCCTCGACCCCTGGGGCACCGTCCGGGCGGCGGCCTTCCACCGCACCCCCGCGCACCGGATCTCCGCGCGGGCCGCGTTCACCGCGCACACCCGGGGCGGCTGGCGCGCCCTGGGCCGCGACCAGGACGGCGTGCTGGTGCCCGGAGCGGTCGCCAGCTACGCGGTCTGGGCGGGCGGTGACCTGGTCGTCCAGGCCCCCGACTCCCGGGTCGCCGACTGGTCCACCGACCCCCGCTCCGGCACCCCGGGCCTGCCCGACCTGACCCCCGGGCGCCCGCTGCCGGTCTGCCTGCGCACCGTGGTCCGCGGCCGGACCGCCTACCAGGTCTGACCTGGCCGCTCCCGCCCCGCAGCCGGGCGGGAGCGTGGCCTGCCCGTTGTCCGGACACTCCCCGATCCGGGGTACCGTCTTCGCACGGCGTTCGGATCACGGGCGGCCGACGAACGTGCGAACAGTACGAGCCAGAGAGATGGTGCGCAGGTGGCACTGCCCGTCACACAGGAGCGGTCGACGCCGGGGCCCGCGCCCGAGGCACCCGCACCCGGCCGGGGCGCCCGCGCGCTCACCAGGATCCGGGCCGGGCTGCCCCGCACCGGGCTCGCCGTCCTGGCCGGCCTGCTGCTCGGCGCGGCCTTCCCGCCGTACGACCTGTGGCCGCTGTCCGTCGTCGGGGTGGCGGGCCTGTCCCTGCTCACCCGTGGCCGCACCGCCCGCCAGGGCGCCTGGACGGGCTTCGCCTTCGGCCTGCCGTTCTTCCTGCTGCTGCTCAAGTGGCTGACGGTCATCGGCACCGACGCGATGATCGGCCTCTCGGTGGTCGAGGCGCTGTTCGTCGCCGCGCTCGGCGCCGGCCTCGCCGTCACCTCCCGGCTGCCCGGCTGGCCGCTCTGGGCGGCCTGCCTCTGGGTGACCCAGGAGTGGGCCCGCGACCGCCTGCCGCTCGGCGGTTTCCCCTGGGGCCGGCTGGCCTTCGCCAACACCGCCACCCCCTTCACACCGCTCGCCGCCCTCGGCGGCGCACCGCTGGTGACCTTCGCCGTCGCGCTCTGCGGCGCCCTGCTCGCCTGGGCGGCGCTTCGGGTGCGCGGCCCCGGCCGGGCGCCGCGCGCGGCCGCGCTGGCCGCCCTCGGCGCGATCGCCGCGATGCTGGCCGGGTACGCCGTGCCGGTGCCGACGAAGGGCGACGACAGCGTCAAGGTCGCGGTCATCCAGGGCAACGTGCCCAACCCCGGGATGGACTTCCTGGGCCGCCCGATGCAGGTCCTCAACAACCACGCCGAGGCGACCGAGAGGCTGGCCGCCGACATCGCGGCCGGCCGGACCGAGCGCCCCGACGTGGTGATCTGGCCGGAGAACTCCTCCGACCTCGACCCGTTCACGGACCCGGCCGCCTACCGCCGGATCGACGAAGCCGTGAAGGCCGTCGGCGTACCGACCCTGGTCGGCACCCTGGTGGACGGCCCGGACGCGCAGCACGTCCAGAACGAGGGCATCGTCTGGGACCCGAGGACCGGCCCCGGCGCCTCGTACACCAAGCAGCACCCCGTGCCCTTCGGTGAGTACGTGCCGTTCCGCGCCGAACTGTCCAAGGTCATCACCCGCCTCCAGCGGGTGGCCCGCGACTTCTACCCGGGCACCTCGACCGGCGTGATGCAGCTCGGCCCGGCGAAGATCGGCGACGTGATCTGCTTCGAGGTCGCGTACGACGAGATCGTCCGCGACACCGTCAACCAGGGCGCCCGGGTGCTGGTCGTGCAGACCAACAACGCCACCTACGCCCTCAGCGGCCAGCCGGACCAGCAGCTCGCGATGTCCAGGCTGCGCGCCGTCGAGCACGGCCGCGCGGTGCTGATCGCGGCCACCAGCGGCATCAGCGGCGTGATCGCCCCGGACGGCTCGATCGTCTCCCGGACGAAGGAGCTGACCGCCGCCGAGCTCACCGCGACGGTGCCGCTGCGCGACGGCACCACGGTCGCCGACCGGGTCGGCGCCGCCCCCGAGTGGACGCTCGCGGTGGCGGGCCTGCTGGCCTGCGCCGCGGCCGTGTTCGCGGGCAGGCTCCGGCGCCGCCCCGGAACACCCGGCAAGGGCGAGGCGTTGAACCCGGTGGTGCCGTAGTCGCTCCGGAGTCCGCCGGGCGGTGCGCAGCGCACCGCGATGGAGTGGATCAGTACTGTGACCCAGCAAGCGACCCCTGCCCGCCCGGCTCCCCGGGGCAAGCTCCGGCGGGTGCTCCCGCTGTTGATCGCCGTCTGGCTGGTGCTGGAGATCTGGCTGCTGATCCAGGTCGGCTCCGCGATCGGCGGTTTCGCGGTGGCCATGCTGCTGCTGGCCGGCGTGGTGATCGGCGGCTGGCTGGTCAAGCGGGCCGGTCTGAAGGCCATCTCGGCGGCCGTCGACCAGAGCCGCGACCCCAAGCCCCAGCAGGCGCAGACCGGCACCAGCCTGACGGTGCTCGCGGGGCTGCTGCTGATCGTCCCCGGCTTCCTGTCGGACGTGGTGGCGCTGACCCTGCTGCTGCCGCCCACCCGGGCGCTCTGGCGGGCCGCCGGGCGCAGGCTCGCGGGCGCCGCGCTACGGCGCTCCCCGGTTGTCGGGACGGATCCGTTCGCGGACGCCGTCCGGCTCCAGGAGCAGCTGCGGATCCACCGGCCCGACGGCAAGGTCGTCCAGGGCGAGGTCGTCGACCCGGTGGCGGACCCGCGCGGGCCGCAGGGCCCGGACACCGGCTACCGCCCGCCGATCGCCGGCTGAGCGGTCACCGGCTGAGCGGCCGCTGAGCGGTCATGGGCCGAGCCGTCATGGGCTGAGCGGTCACCGCCCGCGGCTCGCAACCGAGGAACAGGCAACCGAGGAACAGGCAACGCGAAAGGGACCCCGAATTCTCGGGGTCCCTTTTCGGCTGGCTCCCGCCTGGCGGCGGGAGCGAGATCAGGCGCTCTTACGGGTGTCGCGCGGGTGCACCGCGAGATTCATCCCGCCCGAGCGGAGCACGGCCAGCCGCTCGGCCAGCACCTCTTCCAGCTCTTCGCGCGTCCGGCGCTCCATCAGCATGTCCCAATGGGTACGCGTGGGCTTGGTCTTCTTCTCCTCCGGCTCCTCGCCGTCGAGAAGTACTGCTTCCTGGCCGCAGAACCGGCATTCCCAGGCCGAGGGGATCTCCGCTTCGACGGAGAAGGGAACCTCGAATCGGTGTCCGTTCTGACATGCATACTCGACGGTCTGGCGGGGAGCCAGATCGATACCGCGGTCGGTCTCGTAGCTAGTGGCCCCGAGTCGCGTGCCGCGAAGAGCTCGCTCGCTCATGAATCGTGCCTCCCGGGCTTATGGCCCACAGGACTAGTTGGTCGCTGTTCTTCGTCAGTTCGGTCAACGCCCGGCAGTCGACGAAGATTCCCGTCCGGGGACATGCGTCGTTCGGCGTGCCGCCCCTGTTTGTACCCATCAGCGCCCGATTTGTCACATCTGGCCGGTGATATCACCCTGGGTGTCACTAATTTCACATCTGGTGACCGATTCGACTTTCAACGATGAGCGTACCGGTGCGTGACCTGCCTCGCCCGCCCGACCCGCCCACCGGGCGGTCCGGAGGGCGTTCACCACACCGGGCGGGGGCCGACGGGGGAGTGCTCCTTGCCCAGGTCGACGCCGAGTTCGACGCCGAGCTCCACGCCGGTTTCGACGCCCGCCCCGCCCTTCGGTCCGGTGGCCGGATCGGCCGCCGGACCCGTCGCCGGAGCGGCCGCGGCCTCCGGCCTCCGGTCCTGCGCCGTGGCCGCCGCGCCGGCCGGGCCCGCCGGTGCCAGCGAGGGCGCGGCCGCCTCCGTCCGGGTGTCCCGGTGCGGGAGCAGCGCGATCACGGCGTCCCGCAGCTGGGCGGGGGCCTCGTCGTCCAGCGGGTCGACGGTGGCCGGCACCTGGAGCCGGACGGGGGCCGCGGTGCCGATCCGCGCGTAGCCGCGCCCGGCCGGGGCGTGGGCCGCGGGCACGATGTCCAGCGGTGCGCCGAGGGCGGCGTGCCCCTCCTCGGGAGTGGTCGGGCCGAGCACCACCCGCGCCCGGGTGGTGGCGCGGAGGGTCGGGGTGATCCGGTCGCGGGCCTCGATGTCGTCGGCGATCACCACGGTGACCCGGGCGGCCCGCCCGTGCCGCAGCGGCGTCTCCAGCAGGTCCTGCGGGTCCGGACGGCCCTCCGCGTGGGCCAGCTCGCTCAGCTCGGTCGGGTGGTCGAGCAGCAGCCACAACGGGCGGGTGACGTCCTCCGGCGGGGTGGCGCCGGCGTGCCGGGCCGCGTTCAGGGCGGTCAGCCGGCGGGCGGTCTCCTGGGCGGCCCACTCCAGGGCGGCGAGGGTGCCGTGCAGGCTGGTCTCGACGGTGTGCACACCCGGCCGGTTCACCAGGCAGGCGTGCTCGCCGGTGCCGGCCCCGTCGATCACCACCAGGTCGGCGAACGGCAGTGCCTGGAGCGCGATCGAGCGGATCAGCGTGGAGGTGCCGTGCCCGGTGGCGCCGAGCGCCAGCAGGTGGGGCTCGGAGGAGCGCGGTCCGGTCCGCCAGATCACCGGCGGCTGCTGGGCGGTCGTCCCGGCCTGGTTGACCGGGATCATCCGCCGGCTGCCGGCCTCGTCCGTGAAGCCGAGCACGATCTCGCCCGGTGCGGTCACGAAGCGCTGGGCGGCGATGTCGGTGGCGAGCGGCGCCAGGGCGCTGACCCGCAGCCGGTTGGACTCCTCGTCCCAGTCGAAGCGGTACTCGCGGGCCCGGCCGGCCTTGCCCTGGACGACCTGCTCGATCCGGGCCCGGGCGCCGGGCTCGGTGTCGGTGAAGTACGCGGGGTAGGCGAGCTCCAGCTGGGTGAGCCGCCCGGCGGCGTCGAACTCCCAGGAGCCGAAGGCCGTCTTGTAGCCGTCCTCGTTGCCGTACAGCGGGCTCAGGTCGTCGGGCGCGGCCAGGTACGGGGTGAGCGCCGCGTAGAGCGCGGTCAGCTTCAGGTCGGCGGCGTCCGGCTCGGGCGGCCCGGCCGGTGCCTTCGGTGCGCGGCCGACCCAGGCGGCGCTGGCCAGCAGGGCGGCGACGGCGAGCAGGGGGCCGTGCGGCAGCAGGAAGACGCCGAGCAGCACCGCCGCGGTGAGGAAGAGGGTGGGCCCGCGCCGGTCCTTCGGGGTGGCCTGCCAGCGGCCCTTCGCCCAGTCGGCGTGGTGTCGCAGGCCGCGCCCGATGAGGGTGATCGGCGCGAACATGTCGGCGGCGTGGTCGCCGGCCGTACGGGCGAGGTCGCGGCCCTTGGTGAGGTGGCGGTTGAGGGACATTCCTGGACTCCCCGGGCGAGTGGGACGGCCGGTGGGCGCCGGCCGGTCGGGCGGGTGGGCCGAACCGGTCGGGCCCGGGGCGGTGGGATCCGCACCCGGGCCCGTAGATGGGTCAGTGGCGGCTCAGAATTTGATGCCGCCCAGCAGGCCGGCCAGACTCGCGCCGCCCGCCGTGATGCTCGGGGCGATGGACGATCCCGCCACGTAGAAGCCGAGGAGGGCGCACACCACGGCATGGGAGATCTTCAGTCCGTCTCGGCGGAAGAAGAGAAAGGCGATGGTGCCGAACAGGACGATGCCTGAAATGGAGAGGATCACGCGTCTGCTCCTCGGGGAGGGGTGACAGGGACAGTGTCACTGAAAGTGCCCTAATCGTGACAAAAAGTAATAGATGATGGAACGGCGCAAATGGGTGGTTCGGCTCGGTATTGCGATAGCGGGTGTATGCGAACCGCGTCGGGACGGTCGTTCCGAGGCTCTGTTCGGCCATTCCCAGGCATTCCCGGCCCGGCGCCCCGGTGGTGCGGTGTTATCGGGGGAATTCGCCCGAACGGACGCGTGACCGTCGCGTCGACGTGTCGACATGTCGCGCCACTGCGCACGGTGTGCTCCACATTCCGGACACCTGCTGGATCCGCGCCGGGCCGGGCCGCTACCGTGCCGTACGTCACCCTGGCGTCCGTCCCACCGAAAGGTCCTCCCTCATGGCCGACTCCGCCGACTCCGCAGCGCAGACCCCCGAGCCCGACGCCGACGTGATCGAACTGGCCGGCCGGCTCTTCGACGCCGCCCGCGCCGGCGACGCGGACACCCTCGGTGCGTACGTCGACGCCGGGGCGCCCGCGAACCTCTCCAACGACCGCGGCGACACCCTGCTGATGCTGGCCGCCTACCACGGGCACGCCGGGGCCGTGCAGGTGCTGCTGGAGCGCGGCGCCGACCCGGACCGGGCCAACGACCGTGGCCAGACCCCGCTGGCCGGAGCCGTCTTCAAGGGCGCGGACGACGTCCTGACCGTCCTGCTCGCCGGTGGCGCCGACCCCGCCGCAGGCACCCCCTCGGCCCTCGACACCGCCCGGATGTTCGGCAAGGAGGACCTGGTGGCCCGCTTCACCGGGCGCTGACCGGCCCTCCCGCCGGCCCGGCCCCGGCACGTCGTAGGCTGGCCGACCATGGAGAGCACCACGCAGAGCACCCTCGACATCCGGGTCACCGGCTACGGCCACCCCGACGCGCAGCACCTGTCGGCCGAGGTCCAGCAGGAGTACGTCCGCCGCTACGGCGAGGGCGACGAGACCGTCATGCACCCGGACGACTTCGAGCCGCCTGCCGGTCTCTTCCTGATCGCCTACCTGGACGGCGTGCCGGTGGCCTCCGGCGGCTGGCGGGCCAAGAAGGCGGGCCCGCACGGCGTGCGGGACGGCGACGCCGAGCTGAAGCGGATGTTCGTGGTGTCCGCCGCACGCGGGCGCGGCCTGGCCCGTGCGCTGCTCCGCCGGCTGGAGGAGACCGCCGCCGAGGCCGGGCACACCCGGGTGATCCTGGAGACCGGCACCGAGCAGCCCGAGGCGATCTCGCTGTACACCTCGGAGGGGTACGCCGATGTCGAGAAGTTCGGCCTCTACCGCGAGTCGCCGCTGAGCGTGTGCATGGGCAAGCCGCTGCCCGCCGTACCGCCGCTGCCCGCCGCGCAGCCGCACTCCTGAGCGTCCGCGTCCGGGGTGCGCAGATCCGGCCCGTCCGGAGCGGTCACCGGGTGTGCACGCTGGGTAGGCTCCGGCCGACGGCAACGGAGGCGGGGGCATGACAATCAGCAGTGATCCACTGTCAGCACTGGTGCAGGACGGCTTACGGCAGGTCGGCACGGGCGCGGTCTGGGCCGTCGGCGACGCGGACGGCGTGCGCGGCGAGGGGTGGACCGGAGCGCTCGGGCGCGACCTCCCGCACCTGGCGATGGGCCGGGACACCGTCTTCGACCTCGCCAGCCTCACGAAGGTCATCGCGCTCTGGCCCGCCCTCGGCGCCCTCTGGACGGCCGGGCGGCTCCCACTCGACGAACCGCTCGGCTCGTACTGGCCCGAGGTGGCCGCCCGGCCCGTGGGCGGCGTCACCGCGCGGCAACTGCTCACCCACACCGCGGGCGTGCCGCTGCGCACCAACTTCGCCGAGCTCTACGGCACCGACCCGGGAGTCATCCGCGCCGCCGTCCTGGCGGCGCCGCTGGCCCGCCCGCCGGGGGAGGCCGTCGAGTACACCGACCGGGCCGCGATCATCCTCGGGCAGCTGGCCGAATCGCTCACCGGCACCCCCCTCGCCCGGCTCGCCGCCCGCGAGGTGTGGCGGCCGCTCGGCATGGCCGACACCGCCTTCGGACCGCTGCGCGGCGAACTCCTCGACCGCACCGCACCCACCGAGTACCACGAACAGACCGAGGGCTACCTCCGCGGTGTGGTCCACGACCCCTCCGCCCGCCTGCTCGGCGGCGCCTGCGGCAGTGCCGGAGCCTTCTCCACCGCCCACGACCTGGGCATCTTCCTCACCTCCCTGCTGAACCCGGCCGCCCTGACGGCCTGGACGGTCGAGTCGCTGCGCGAACAGACCCGCGGGCTGGCCCCCGCCCGCGGCCTCTCCTGGCTCTGCGCCCCCGGCACGGACCCCGCCGACGGCACCTTCGTCCACTACGGCTTCACCGGCACCGGGCTCTGGCTGTCCCGCAGGCAGCGCCGCTGGGGGCTGCTGCTCACCAACAAGGTGCACCTCAACCGCGACCGGCAGCCGCTCACCGACCTGCGCAACGCGTTCCGCCGCGAGGTCTTCGGCTGAGCGGCCGAAGGGCCGGCGCTCCCAGGACCGGTCAGGAATCGAGAAGCCCCGGCCGTAGCACGGCCACTAGCGTGATGGTCATGGCAACCACCGCTTACACCGCAGCTGTCACGTCCATCGCGTCCGTCACCCTTGAGGTGGCCGACCTCGAGTCCGCCCGCCGCTTCTACAGCGCCTTCGGCGTGGACACGCACCTGTCCCTGCGGGCGTCCGAGGAGCACTCCACCGGGTTCCGCGGCTTCACCCTGGCGCTCACGGTGTCCGGGCCGGCCACCGTCGACGGCTTCGTCGGCGCCGCAGTGGACGCGGGCGCCACGGTCCTGAAGCCCGCGGCGAAGTCGCTGTGGGGCTACAGCGGGGTCCTCCGGGCTCCGGACGGGACGATCTGGAAGATCGCGACCTCGTCGAAGAAGGACAACGGTCCCGACAGCCGCCGGATCGACGAGGTCGTCCTGCTGCTCGGCGTCGAGGATGTGAAGGCCACCAAGCAGTTCTACACCGGCCGGGGCCTGACCGTGGCGAAGAGCTTCGGCGGCAAGTACGTCGAGTTCGCCGCTGGGCAGTCCAGCCCCGTCAAGCTGGCGCTGTACAAGCGCCGCGCCCTTGCCAAGGAGGTCGGCGTCCCCGTCGAAGGCGCCGGCTCGCACCGCATCGTCCTCGGCAGCACCGGCGACACCTTCACCGACCTGGACGGGTTCGCCTGGGAGGCTGCCGAGCCGGCCGCCCCCACCGCGTCCTGACTCCCGGTCTCCCGTACCGGTCGACCGGCGAACGCGCGCCGGTCCGACGTCCGGCACCTGTACATCGCCGGCTACAGCTACAGCTACATCCACGGCTCGACTACCGCTGCATCTACAGTGCAAGGAGTACGACATGAAGGCGCACGTCAGCTCGATCCTCCTCGGCGTCCGGGACATGGACCGGGCCAAGCAGTTCTACACCGAGGGGCTCGGCTGGAAGGTCCAGAGCGACTACGGGGTCTCGGTGTTCTTCGAGTCGGACGGCGCCTCGCCCGTCGGCTTCTACAGCCGCGAAGGCCTTGCCGACCAGGTGGGCACGGACCAGGAGGGCAGCGGCTTCAGCGGACTGGTTCTGACCTATGTCGTCCGCAGCGAGGCGCGGGTCGAGGAGATCATGGCGGAGGCGCAGAAGGCCGGCGCCACGGTCCTCAAGCCCGCCGGTGCCCTGCCCTGGGGCGGCTACGGCGGCACCTTCGCCGACCCGGACGGCTACGTCTGGAGCCTCGGCTACAGCGACCGGGGAACCGACCAGCCCTACGCCGAATAGCCGCGACTTCCTGCCCCGCAACCGTCCGGACGACGGTTGTGGTCCCGGCACGGGAGCCGGAAGCGGCTCGCGGAGTCGGCTGGGCCGGATCCGCGGTGAGCCGGTCGGACAGCACCGGCAGAACAACGGGAGAACGATCATGAAGTTTGTGTCCTGTGTCGAGCCGCCTGAGCCCATGCGGGGCCTGGAGGTTCCGCCCGAGGTGGTAGCGGCGCTCGGCGGGGGTGCGCGGCCACCGGTGACGATCACAGTCAACGGGCATTCCTGGAGGAGCCGGGTCGCCCTCCTGCGAGGCCGCCACCTGCTCGGCCTCAGCAACGCCAACCGGCAGGCCGCGGGTGTCGCGATCGGCGAAGAGGTCGAGGTCGAGCTGGAGCTCGACACCGAGCCGCGCGTCGTCGCCGAGCCGGAGGACTTCACCCGCGCCCTGGACGACGACCCCGTCGCCCGCGCCGCGTACGACGGTCTTGCGTACAGCCACAAGCGCGAGCATGTGCGTGCCATCGAGAGCGCGAAGAAGCCCGAGACGCGCCTGCGGCGCATCGAGAAGGCCATCGCCACCCTGCGGGGCTGACCCCCGGTAGCCGGTCCTGCTCCGCCCCGCCGAGGATCACGGGCTGCGGGGCGGGCGGGAGGTCCGCGAGGCCGGGGTGGTGACGGCTGGACCACCCCGGGCCGGAGCCGTTCAGAGCAGGGTGCGCCAGTAGTACCAGAAGCGGTTGAGCACCAGCAGGGCGATCACGGCGTACCAGAGGACGGGCACCGCCCAGTGGTAGCGCGCCGCCTCCCGGACGGCCGGGCGCAGGCGGGGCGGGACGGGGATCACGCCCGTCCGCAGGTTGTGCAGGGTGACGTACCAGAACAGGGCGATCGTGGCCGCCCACACCAGCATGCAGTACGGGCAGAGCGCCCCGATCCGGTAGAGGGCCTGGACGATCAGCCAGTGGGTGAAGAACAGGCCCAGTGCGGAGCCGAGTTGCAGCCCCAGCCAGAACCACCGCCGGAACTCCGCCCCGGCCAGCGACCCGGCGCCGACACAGATCACGACGGCGAAGGCGGCGAGTCCGAGCAGCGGGTTCGGGAAGCCGAAGGCCTCCGCCTGGACGCTGCGCATCACCGAGCCGCAACTGATCACCGGGTTGATGCTGCACCCCGGAACGTACGAAGGGTCCTCCAGCAGACGGATCTTGTCGAGGGTGAGGACGGCCGAGGCGATCAGCCCGGTGAGTCCGACCAGGACGAGCAGCAGGGCGAGGGGCCGCCCGGCCGGGACGGCGGTGCGGCCCTGCGGGGCGGATCGGGGGGAGACGTCGGGGGTGCCGACGGACAGGACGGTCATGGCGCGGGCTCCAGGGGTGTGGGGACGCCGGACGGGGGCACGGCTGTGGCCGGCCCGGCCGTCGGCGGCCGGGCCGGGGATTCCTCGGTGACAGCGCCTACTTGGCGCCGGTGGCCTGCTTCAGCCGGTCGGTGAGCTGCTCCGCCGTCAGGGTGCGGCCGCTGCTGTCGGACAGCTGGACGGGCTTGCCGTCGAGCTTGACGGTGGGGGTGCCGGTCACCCCGCTCGTGTTGAACGCCTCGGCCACCTTGGCCGCCCAGGGCAGGTAGGTGCCCTCGGTGACGGCCTTGGTGAAGGCGTCCGTCCGCAGCCCGGGCACCTGATCGGCCAGCGTGAGAAGGGTGTTGACGTCCCCGAAGCCGTCCTGCCGCTCGTCGGGCTGGTTGGCGTACAGCACGTCGTGGAACTGCTTGAACTTGTCGACGCCCTCGTTGAGGGCCGCACCGGCCGCCGCCAGTGCGGTGCGCGAGCCGCGGCCGCCGAGATTGACGTCGAGGAAGGCCGCCAGGTGGTACTCGATCCGGAAGGCGCCGTCGTCCGCGAGCTGTTGCACGGCACGGCCGTTGGTCTTCTCGAACGACTTGCAGACCGGGCAGCGGAAGTCCTCGAACACCTGCAGCGTGTGCGCGGCGTCGGCCTTCCCGTACACGGCCAGGGTGCCGTCCGGGCCGGAGGCGTTGGCGGGGACGACGAGCGGCGTCGCCGTGGCCCCGGCGGGCCCCGCGCCGGCCACCGTGCTGCTGCTGTCGTCGGCGGCAGCGCCGATGGCGACGGTGACGCCGCCGGCCAGGGCGAGCACGGCGACGACCGAGGCGCTCACCACGATCCGCCGGCGGGAGCGGGCGGCCTGCGCCTCGCGGCGGTGGGCCTCCTGGAGCCGCTCGCGGGCGGTCGGCGCGGCCGCGTGCTGCTGCACGGGCTGGGTCTGGTGCTGGTTCTCGTACTGGTTCTGGCTCATGGGTCGACTCCTGTACGGGGGTGCGCCGGCGCGGCGTGCGGGCAGGCACGCGGGCGCGCTGACGGGCGCGGGGTGTAAGGGCGGTGAGTGGGGGCGGGCCGGTCTGCGGGCTGTCAGCAGGCAGGCGCGAACGCCGGCGGGCCGCGTCGGGGCGCGGGGCTGGGCACCACGCCTTCGCTGGGCGGGCGCGGGAGGTCCGACACCGGGAGCGGGACTCGCAGGACGGGCCGGCCCGGGACGGGGGCGAGCAGCAGGAGCAGCCGCAGCGGGGTGGTGAGTGCCTGCCGCAGGACGTCCAGCGCGCCGGCCAGGCCGCGCAGCGCGGCGTCGCCGAGCCGCAGCCAGCAGGCGGCGGCGACGGCCGCCGCGAGGTGCACCAGCAGCAGGAGCAGCTGGGTGGCCATGGGCGCCGTCGGCCCGTGGCCGAACGGGCCGGAGAGCAGCGAGCCGTCCACCGAACCGCCGCCGCAGACCAGTAGGTTCATGCCGCGGGCGGGCGCACAGGTCGCCTGGCCCAGGTTGAAGGCGGTGTTGAGCAGCAGCTCGACCGGGACGATCACGGCGGCTATGTGCAGCAGCCGTCGCTCACGGCCGGCCAGGGCGGCCGCGAGGAGGAACACGGCCACCGACGCGGCGGCCACCAGGGTGAGCGGCAGCGGGCGTCCGGTGACGACGACCTGGCCCGCCGCGGACAGCGGCACGGCGAGCGCGGTGAACACCGCTGCCCGCAGGGCCCTGGTCGCACGGGTGGACGTCATGGTTCGGGAGTATGCCATGCGGCCGGTGCGGGCACGAGAGTGCCTCCGGGAGTCGGTCCGGCTGGTCGTACGACTGTCGCACCACTGGCTGTCCGTTCGTCAGCGAGGCCTCCCGCATTCACTCCTGGGGTGGGTTCGAATGCGTGGTGGGGGTGATCGCGCGGCAACCGCACTACGGGCGGCTACAGAATCGGCCGATGGACAACGCCCCTCATTCGCCGAAGCACTTGCCGCAGCCCCCGCACGGACCGGATCTGCCACCGGCCGGACACCCGTCCGGCAGGTCCGAACCGTCCCACCTGCCGCAGCCGACCCAGGACCCTCATCCACCACAGAACCCCCACCCACCGCAGGACACCAATCCACCGCACGACCCGCACCCGTCGCAGGACCCCCACCCGGCGGAACACTCGCACGGGCGGGACCACACGCACGGGTCGGATCACTCCCACCAGCCGGAGCACCCGCACGGGCCGGACCCGACCCCCTGCGAGCCGCCGCCCCCACCGCCACCCTGCCCGCCGGTGGTCCACCCGCCCGACCCCCCTGCACCGCCCACCCCGCCGCCGACCCCACCGCCGCCCCCGCCACCTCAACCGCCCGACCCGCCCGCGCCGCCGCCCCCACCTCCGCCGCCGCCGCCCCCACCTCCGCCGCCGCCGGTCAAGGAGACTCCCGCCCCGGCTGCGCCGAGCCCTGCCCAGCCGAGCCCGGCGAAGGTGGCCCCCGCGAAGCCGACGCCCGTGAAGACGACGCCCGTGAAGGCGGTGCCGGCGAAGGTGGTGCAGCCCGTCAAGACGGTCACGGCCGCCCCGCCACCCGCTCCGGCACCCGTCCTTCCGGCGCCGCCGCCCGCCCCGATGCCGGTCGCCGGCACGGCGGTCGCCGCACCCCCGCCGGCCGTCCTCGCCGGGCCGCCCGCACCCGCCATCGACCCGGTGGTGTGGTCCGTCGTCCTGCTCGTCACCGTCCTCGTACCGGCGGCGCTCGCCGCCATCTTCCACCCCCCGACCAGGAGTCGCAGATGAACCCCGCCCCGCTCATCGGTGCCGTTGCCGCAGCGACGGTGGCCCTCGCCAGCCTGACCGTGGCGCACCGGATGCGCCCCGCCCTCGCCGAGGGCGAGGAGGACGACGGTCCGCACCCCGTGCTCTCCACCATCGGCGGTGGCCTGCTGTCCGGATTCGTGCTGCTGACCGGCTTCCTGGTGGCCACCGGCTGGGCCGCGCACACCACCCAGGTGCTCCCGCCGGTCGGCCTCTACGCCGCCGACCTGGCGGCCGGCACCGCCGTACTGGTCTACCCGTCGCTGGCCGGCCTGCCGTTCACCGCACGGCACGCGACCGCCGTCACGCTCTTCGGGCTGCTGGTCGGCTACACCCTGGCCCTGGCGATCGAGCTGCGCCCTTAGGACCGGAGGCGCAGGAAAGCTCCGCCGCAGGGCCCGCACGACGTGCGCGAGGCGGCTGTACGGGCCCGGCGGTTCACCGATCGGCGTGCTGCTAGCCGCTGTGGGCGGACCGCCACTCGGGTGCCAGCACCGACCAGATCTCGGTGTCCTGCCGCACGCCCCGGTAGGGGAAGTTCTCCCGCAGGACTCCGTCGCGGCTCATGCCGAGCCGCCTGGCCACGTTGATGCTCGGCGCGTTCTCGGACGAGACGTGCCACTCCACCCGGTGCATGCCGCGCTCCTCGACGGCCCAGTCGATGATGACCCGGACCGCGCGGGTCACCAGGCCCCGGCCCGCGGCGGCCGGCTCCAGCCAGCAGCCGGCCTCGCAGGTGCCGCCGGCCGTGTCGAAGACCCGGAAGAGGACGCCGCCCACGAGGAGCCCGTCGAGCCAGATGCCGTAGAGCCGGCCGGCGTCGGCGGCGGCCTTGTCGGCGTAGGACTGGAGCCAGCTCCGCGCGGAGTCGAGGTCGGCCGCGACGTCGGGGAGCCCGACGTGCCGGCCGATGTACTCGCGGCCGCGGTCCATGTGGGCGAGGAACTCCTCGGCCCGCCAGGGCTCCAGCGGCCGCAGCTCGGCTCCGTCACCCAGCGAGATCGCGAACATCCTCATCCTCCACAGTGGCCGTGCACGGTCCCTGGATCCTCGCACGGCCGGCTGCGCCTCCCGCGCCGACCTTCGGGCGCTAATCCTCGGGCGCGGGTGCGAGGCCGGCGGTCAGGGCGGCGGCGCGCAGCACCTCGCGCAGCATCAGGGGTGTCAGGCGGCCGGTGTAGGTGTTGCGCGGGCTCACGTGGTAGCAGCCGTAGAGCTCCAGGGCCGCGCCACCGTCGGCGGCCGGCAGGCTGACGTGCGCGCCGTGGCCGAACACGGGCCGGGGCCGGGGAAGTTGCCAGCCGGCTGCGCCGAGTGCGGGGAGCAGTGCCTGCCAGGCGAAGCCGCCGAGTGCGACCACGGCGCGCACGCTGGGGCGCAGCAGGACGAGCTCGCGGGTGATCCACGGGCGGCAGGTGTCGCGCTCCAGGGTGGTCGGCCGGTTGTCGGGCGGGGCGCAGCGGACGGGGTCGGTGATCCGTACGCCGTACAGCTCCAGGCCGTCGCCGGCGCGGACGGACTCGGGCCGGTTGGCGAGGCCGAGCCGGTGCAGCTCGGCGTAGAGGAGGTCGCCGGACGGGTCGCCGGTGAAGATCCGGCCGGTGCGGTTGGCGCCGTGGGCGGCCGGGGCCAGGCCGACCAGCACGAGCGAGGCGTCGGGCGGGCCGAAGCCGGGGATCGGGCGGGCCCAGTAGTCCCAGTCGAGGTAGGACTTCCGCCTGGTGCGGGCGGCTTCCTCCCGCCAGCTCACCAGGCGGGGGCAGGCCCGGCAGTCGGTCACCGAGGTGTCCAGGCCGGCCAGGCCGGCGGAGGCGGCCGCGGCGAAGGCGGGGTGCTCCGGGTGCTCCGGGTCCACCGGGTCCACTGGGTGCTTCGGGTCCTCCGGGCGGACTGGGTGGCCGATGGAAGCGGCGTCTGCGCTGGTGGGCTGGTCCGGCATGGCACCGATCCTATGCACGTCTCCTCCGGTCAAGGATCGTCTCCGGTCGAGGATCGTCCGTTCCGGCCGCGTCCGCTCAGGCGTAGCGTGGAGGTGGCTGCTCCGACGATCGTCAGCCCGGGCCGGTACGGCGCGGGGCGGGGCGGCGTGCTCCCTGAGGTGACGACGATGCTGATTGTCGATGTGGTCGTGGCGCTGGTGGTGCTGGCCGCTCTGTGGGCGGGGCTGAGCTTCCGGGTCGTCCAGCAGTTCCAGCGCGGGGTGGTCTTCCGGTTCGGCCGGGTGCGCACCGAGGTGCGCCAGCCGGGCCTGGTGATGCTGCTGCCGGTCGTCGACCGGCTGCACAAGGTGAACGTGCAGATCATCACGCTGCCGATCCCGGCGCAGGAGGGCATCACCCGGGACAACGTGACCGTGCGGGTGGACGCGGTGGTGTACTTCAAGGTGCTCGACCCGGTGCGGGCGACCGTCAACGTGCAGGACTACGGCTTCGCGATCTCGCAGGTCGCGCAGACCTCGCTGCGCTCGATCATCGGCAAGAGCGAGCTGGACGACCTGCTGGCCAACCGCGAGCCGATCAACCAGGGCCTGGAACTGATGCTGGACACCCCGGCGATGGGCTGGGGCGTGGAGATCGACCGGGTGGAGATCAAGGACGTCGCGCTGCCGGAGTCGATGAAGCGCTCGATGTCGCGGCAGGCGGAGGCCGAGCGGGAGCGCCGGGCCCGGATCATCACGGCGGACGGCGAGTTCCAGGCCTCGGCGCGGCTGTCGGAGGCGGCCGCGGTGATGGCCGCAACGCCCGCGGCGCTGCAACTGCGGCTGCTGCAGACGGTGGTGGAGGTCGCGGCGGAGAAGAACTCGACGCTGGTCCTGCCGTTCCCGGTGGAGCTGCTGCGCTTCCTCGACAGCGCGACCGACGCGAACGCGCGGGCCGCCGCCGCGCAGGCGCCGGGCGAGCCGCCGCCCGGGGCGGTCGCCCCGCCGAGAGAGGTCGAGCAACTGGAACTCCCGCCGCTGGAGGAGCTGTTGGCCCGCTCGCCACTGGCCCGGCCGACGGCCCGGACCACGGAGGCGGACGGCCGGGAGCCGGCCGCCCGGAGCGAGGACTGACGCCCGGTGGCGGCCCGGCGGGGGCCGGACCAGGATGGAGAGGTGCCCTGGAGCGAGGCGCGGGGGCGGGGGCACGGCGCGGGGGCGGACAACAGAACTGGCCGACAGCGGCCGGCCCGCACGTCAGGAGGCCCGACAATGACCAGAGCCGGCGACATCATGCACCCAGGGGCGGAGTGTGTCGGCGAGCACGACACTCTCGCGGACGCGGCAAGGATCATGCGCGAGCGGGACGTCGGGGCGCTGCCGATCTGCGGCGAGAACCAGAAGCTGCTGGGGATCCTCACCGACCGGGACATCGTGCTGAAGTGCGTGGCCGAGGGGCGGGACCCCGGCCAGGTCAGCGCGGGTGAACTGGCCCAGGGGCGGCCGATGGTGATCGAGGACGACGAGGACACCGAGCAGGTGCTCCGGGTGATGGAGCAGTACCGGGTCCGGCGGCTGCCGGTGATCAACCACCCCGACCACAAGCTGGTCGGCATGATCAGCGAGGCGGACATCGCGCGCGGCCTCCCGCAGGCCAGGGTCGCCGAGTTCGTGACGGTGATCTGCGCGAGTTAGCGCCGCGGCGTCCGTTCCGGCGTCCGTTCCCCCGTGCGCGTCGGCACGGGGGAACGGACGGCTGCGTCAGGCGCAGGTGATGTTCAGCGGGCCGGAGGCCTTGCAGGTGCGCGAGGCGCTGTCGTTGGCGGCGACCGGGTCGGCCGGGGCACTGGCCGTGCGGGTGGCCGTGACGGTGAACGTCCGGTAGGTGAGCAGGCTGACCGGGACGGAGAAGTGCCGGGTGGCACTCGCGCCGTTGGCCAGCGCCGGCAGCGTGCAGCTGACCTTGCCGGCGGCCACCGTGCAGTCGGTGGACGTCGCGGTGGTCGGCGCGGTCAGCGGGACGGTGACAGTGCCCGAGGCCAGCGCGGACGGGCCCTTGTTGGTCACCGTCACGGTGTAGTTGACCCGCCCGGCGAGCAGCCCGGTGACGGGCGCGGCCGTGACGGCGACCGCCAGGTCGGCCTGCTCGGTGTAGGTGAAGCGGTCGCCCTGGACGGCGGGGCTGGTGCCCTCCGGGGTGGTCACCCGGATGTCGACCGCGCCGGCGGCACCGGCCGGGGAGGTCGCGGTGCAGCTGGTGGCGGTGCAGGAGAGCGCGGTGGCGTTGCCGGCGCCGCCGAAGGCGACGGCGGTGGCCCCGGCCAGGTTGGTGCCGGTGATGGTGACGGCGGTGCCCCCGCTGACGGGCCCGTTCGCGGGGCTGACGGCGGTCACGGTGGGCGTGGGCCGCGGGATGGACAGCACGCTCACGGATGCGGCGCCGAAGTCGGCGAGGTAGCCGCGCTTGCCGTTGGGCGTGATCGCCAGGCCGTAGGGGTTGGCGCCGACGGGCAGCGTCGCGGTGACGGTGTTGTCGGCGGTCGCGATGACGCTCACGCTGTCGTCGTCGTAGTTGCCGGCGAAGACCTGCCGTCCGTCCGGTGCGACGGTCACCGACAGCGGGTTGGCGCCGACGGTGACGGCGCCGGTCACGGTGGCGGTGGCGGTGTCGATCACGCCGACGGTGTGGCTGTCCCAGTTGGCGGTGTAGAGCCGGGCGCCGTCGGGCGTCACGGCCAGGTCGAAGGGGGTGTCCGGGACGGCGATGGCACCCGTGACGGTGTTGGTCGCCGTGTCGAGGACCTGCACGGCCCGGCCGCCCGGGTCGGCCACGTAGAGGCGGTGGCCGTCGGGGGCGAGCGCCAGCCCGTGCGGCTCCGTTCCGACCGGCACGGTGGCGCTCACCGTGTTGGTGGCGGTGTCGATGACGCTGACCGAGTTGCCGTCGGCGTTGCTGACGTACGCGTGGGCGCCGTCGGGGGCCACCGCCACGTCGAAGGGCGCGCCGCCGACGGGGACGGTGGCGGTGACCGTCCGGGTGGCCGTGTCGATCACGCTGACGGTGTTCTCGGCGGCGTGGGTCAGGTAGGCGTGGGCGCCGTCGGGGGCGACGGCGACGGCGTACGAGCCGGACCCGGTCTCGATGGTGGCGGTCACCGTGTCGGTGGCGGTGTCGATCACCTGGACGCTGCCGGTGCTCTGGCTGGTGACGTAGGCCCGCGAGCCGTCCGGAAGCAGTGCGACGCCGGCGGGGTAGGGGGCGACCGGGATCGTGGCCGCGACGGTGGGCGGTGCGTCCGCGAGAGCCGTGCCGCCCGGGATCACCACCGCCCCCATGGTCAGGCCTGCCGCCAGCAGGACCGTCCAGGAGTGGTGGAAGGAACGACGTGTTCTCACAGAAGCCTCCAGGCTCGTCATGCTCGTTACGCTCGGTATGGCGGCCTCGACGGGCGGTACCCGCCGCCGGAGCCGTGCACAGCGTAGGAGCTGGCCTGACGATCGGTCAGAACGTTCGATGGATTGTCGTTTAATGATTGAAGTTGAAATGTCGTGAAACCTGCGGAACGGAGCAGGCCCCGCTCCGTTCAGGACCGCTCCCGCTGCTGCTCCCGCAGCGCGCGTTGCAGGAGTTCGGCCAGGTGCAGGGCCCGGCGGCCGTCCGCGAGCTGGCTGATCTGCGTCCGGCAGCTGTAGCCGTCCGCGAGGATCACCGTCTCCGGCGCGGCGGCCCGCACCTCCGGCAGCAGCACCCGCTCGGCGACCGCCACCGAGACGTCCCAGTGGCCGCGCTCGAAGCCGAAGTTGCCCGCCAGACCGCAGCACCCGGAGTCCAGGACCCGGTTGTCCAGGCCGATCCGGGCGTCGATCCGCCGGTCGGCCGCGGTGCCCAGGACGGCGTGCTGGTGGCAGTGCGTCTGGGTGACGGCGCTCGCGCCGACCTGTGGCAGCTCCAGACCGGCCGCGTGCTCGTCCAGGAACTCGGCGAGCGTCCTCGTCCGTCCGGCCACCGCCCGTCCGGCCGGGCCGAGCAGCTTGGGCAGCTCCTCGCGCAGCGCGGCCGTGCAGCTCGGATCGAGGCCGACGACGGGCAGGTCGGAAGGGAGGACGCGCAGGCTGCGCCGCATCACCCGGCGGGCGGTGTCCAGCTGGCCGGTGGACACCCAGGTCAGGCCGCAGCAGACCGGCCCGGCCGGCAGTTCGACGGCGAAGCCGAGGTGCTCCAGCACCTCCACGGCTGCCTGCGGCACCTCCGGCTGGAGGTGGTCGGAGAAGGTGTCCGGCCAGAGCAGCACGCGCTGGGCCCCGGCGGGCGCCGGCCGGGCGGTGCGGCGCCGGCGGAACCAGCGGGTGAAGGTCTCCGGCGGGAACACCGGGAGGTCCCGGCGGCGGTCCACGCCGCCGAGGCGCTTGAGCGGCCCGGCCAGCGGCGAGCGGGCCACCCGGTTGGCGAGGCCGGGCGCGAGGGCCACCGCACGCAGCCAGAGCGGCAGCCAGCCCATCGACAGGTGGGAGGCGGGGCGCAGCCGGTGGCGGTAGTGCTGGTGGAGGAACTCGGACCGGTAGGTCGCCATGTCGACATGGACCGGGCAGTCGCTCGCGCAGCCCTTGCAGCCGAGGCACAGGTCGAGGGCCTCCCGCACCTCCTCCGAGCGCCAGCCGTCCGGCACGGCCTCGCCGCGCAGCATCTCGGCCAGCAGCCGGGCCCGGCCCCGGGTCGAGTGCCGCTCCTCACCGGTCGCCATGTAGCTCGGGCACATCACCCCGGTCGTCGTGTCGACGCACTTCGCGACGCCGACGCAGCGGTGGACGGCCTTCAGCAGGCTGCCGTCGTCCTCCTCGTACGGCAGGGCGAGCGGCAGGTCGCGGACGGGGCCGTCGAAGCGCAGGTCGGCGTCCAGCGGGCGCGGGTCGACCAGGTTCCCGGGGTTGAGCAGGCCCGTAGGGTCCCAGATCTGCTTGAACCGGCCGAACAGGGCGATGATCTGCGGCGAGTACATCCGCGGCAGCAGCTCGGCCCTGGCCTGCCCGTCGCCGTGCTCGCCGGAGAGCGAACCGCCGTACGAGACCACCAGGTCGGCGGCCTCCTCCAGGAACTCCCGGAACTCACCTGTGCGCCGCGGGTCCGCGAGCGGGAAGTCGATCCGCAGGTGTACGCACCCCTCGCCGAAGTGCCCGTACGGGATGCCGCGCAGGCCGCGCCGGCGCAGCAGGGCCCGCAGGTCGCGCAGGTAGTCGCCGAGCCGCTCGGGCGGTACGGCGGAGTCCTCCCAGCCGGGCCAGGCCTCCGCGCTGCCGCCGCCGGGGGTGGGGATCCGGGTGGCGATCCCCGCGCCGGCCTCCCGGACACCCCAGAGCTGGCGCTGCTCGCCCTGGTCGGTGACCACGGAGACGGTGGCCGTGCGTTCGCGGCGCACCGCGTCGGCGAGGGTGCGCGCGGCCTCCAGCGCCTCGGCCGCGGTGGCGCCGCCCACCTCCAGGAACAGCCAGCACTCGCCGGCCGGCAGCCGGTCCAGCGCGGGCGGCCGGCGGCCCGCGGCGAGCAGGGCGCCGACCAGGTCGGCGGCCATCCCCTCGACCGTCAGCGGGCGCAGCGGCAGCAGGGCCGGAACGGCGTCGGCCGCGGCCGTCTCGTCCGGGTAGCCCGCGACCACCAGGACGCGGGCGGGCGGCTCCGCGACCAGCCGGACGGTCGCGCCGAGCAGCAGCGCGCAGGTGCCCTCGGTGCCGGTGAGGGCCCGGGCCAGGTCGTACCCGCGTTCGGGCAGCAGGGCGTCCAGCGGGTATCCGGAGGTGCGCCGCGGCAGGTCCGGCATGCCCTGGCGCAGGACGGCGAGATGCTGCTCGGTGAAGTCCTGGAGTGCGCGGTGCAGTTCGCCCGCCCGGCCGGGCAGCGCGCGCAGGAGCTGCCGCCCGGCCGGGGGCAGCGGGCCGCCGACGGTCAGTTCGGTGCCGTCGGCGAGCAGCAGGTCGAGGGATTCCACGTTGTCGCAGGTGCGCCCCCAGGCCACCGAGTGCGAGCCGCAGGAGTCGTTGCCGATCATGCCGCCGAGCGTGCACCGGCTGTGGGTGGACGGGTCGGGGCCGAAGCGCAGCCCGTACGGGCGGGCGGCCGCCTGGAGGCCGTCCAGCACGGCGCCGGGCTCGACCCGGGCCAGGCGGCGCTCCGGATCCACCTCCAACACCCGGTTGAGGTGCCGCCGGAAGTCGAGCACCACGGCGCCGGGGCTGATCGCCTGCCCGCCGATGCTGGTGCCGGAGCCCCGGGCGACCACCGGCACGCCGTGCTCGCGGCAGAGGGCGAGGGCGGTGCGGACGTCCTCGGTGTCGGCGGGTTTCACCACCCCGAGCGGCAGGTGCCGGTAGTTGGAGGCGTCGTGGCTGTAGACCGTCCGCTCGGCCGGGCCGAACCGGACGTCGCCGCGTACGGCCCGGGAGAGCGCCCGTTCCAGCGCGGCGCCGTCGGCGGCCGTACCGGTGCGGTGGTGCTCGGTCACGGGGCGGCTCCCGGGGCAGGCGCGGCGGTCATGCCCTCGATGATCCCAGCCCGGCCCGCCGGGCGGGCGGGGCCATCCCGGCCGGGAGCGGACGGTGCGTCATGTGGCAGGCTCGGTTGCCATGATCGCCGACAACGCCGCCCAGGGGCCGGAGCACACGCCCGGCCCGTACGTCGAGAACCTGCCGGTCGGGCAGCGACTGCCGATCCCCGGGAACGGCAAGACAGGGTGGGAGATCTTCCCGTTCGAGGGGGACCTGCGAGTCCGGGTGCCGGCCGCGCCCGAGTGGCCCGAGCCGCCCCGCCAGGGGGAGGCGGGCGCGCACGTCTGAGCGCGGAACCGGACTTCTCAGTACCAGTGGTGCGACTGCCAGAACGCCCAGGCGCCGCAGGGGCTGCCGTAGCGGCTGTTCATGTAGCTGAGGCCCCACTTGATCTGGGTGGCGGGGTTGGTGCGCCAGTCCGCGCCGGCCGAGGCCATCTTGGAGCCGGGCAGCGCCTGGACCAGGCCGTACGCACCGGAGCCCGGATTGGTCGCGGTGACCTTCCAGGTGCTCTCGCGCTGGACGATGTTCTTGAAGCACTGGAGCTGCCCGGCCGGCACGATCTGTGCGGCGATCTGCTGGGGCGTGCCGGTGAAGGCGCCGCTGCTGTTCAGCGCCGGGCGCTGCTGGGCACGGGAGGCGGCGGCAGCGGCGTCCGCCTGCGCCTTGGCGTCGGCCTGGGCCTTGGCCTGTGCCTGCGCCTGGGCGTCGGCATCCGCCTGGGCCTGGGCGGCTGCGGCCGCGTCGGCCTGGGCCTGTGCGTCGGCCTGCGCCTGCGCCTCGGTCTGGGCCTGCGCCTCGGCGGCGGTCGGGGCGACCGGCCGGCCGTCCGCCGAGGTGGTGCCGACCGGGGCCGCCGCCTCTGCCGTGCCGGTCTCCTGGGGGAGTGCCAGCGCGAGTGTCGCGACGCTCGCCACGGCGATGGTGGTGACGCCGGTGATCAGGGAGTTGCGGCGGGCATGGGTGAGCTGCATCGGGCGGACATCCTCTTCCGTCGGGCTGGGGCCGCGCCGAAGGCGCACGGCGGTGCGGGGCGTGCTCGGGGGAGCAGTCCTGCGTGCCGTGTCGGACGGCGGTGACACCCCGGCGGGGAGGACGGGGCGGGCGGGATGCGCGACGGTGGAGTGCTCCGCGCTGCCCGGGGCCTGCACATTCTTTGCAGAGCCGAGAGGGGCGGGCAACGAGCACCGGTACTACGGCCGGTAGTGGACACGGCGCTGTGGGCGGGCCGGGCGGGACGCTCCGGGGCCGCTCACCCGGCGGGCGGGCCGGCCGGCTCCGTGTGCGGGCGTGCCGGGCACCGGACGGCCCAGTAGCGGGCGGTGGCCCGGTTTCTCCCGCGGCGGCCCGGGCGGCCCGGCGCCCTTCGTACCGCTCGGCCGAGGACGCCGCCGCGCGGCCGGGGCCCGCGACTATCGGCGGCAGTAGTGGGGCGCCGGCCTGTGGCCGGGCTCACAGCTCCTGGCCGGCGGCCCGGCCCGACGGTGACCGTGCGCGCTCGCGGGGCTACGGCTGGGAGCGGTAGGGATCGGGCTCGACGCTGTTCGCGTACGGGTTGCCCGGGTAGGGGCCCGGCTCGTACCCGCCGGTGCCGGGGTGCTCGCGCGGCTCGTCCTCGCCGTCGTCCCCGTCCGCGTCGGCGGCCTCCTCGACCGGCACCAGGTCGCGGGCCAGCAGGGTCGCGCCCGCGACGGCGCCGGGCATCGCGAGGACGGTCAGCAGCGGGACGAGGAAGAGCAGGATCAGCGGCACGCCGAACCCGAGGGCCAGCGGCAGTCGTGCGCGCAGCAGGCGGATCCGCTCGGCCTGCGGCACCTGGCGCCGCTGGAGGGCGACGGCGGCGAGTTCGACCGTGAGGAAGAAGCCGGAGACGCAGAAGCCGGCCACCGGGACCACGGTCTGTCCGATCACGGGGATGAACCCGCAGGCGAAGAGCAGCACGCCGAAGGCGAGGACCAGGGCCAGCACGTACAGGCTGTCGCGGGCGGAGATCCACAGCTCGCGCCAGAGCGGGATGCCGGGCTTGGGGGGTGCGCCGCCCTCGGTCTCGTCGACCTTCTCGCAGAGCGACTCGTAGAAGGGCTGGCCGACCAGCAGGGTCACCGCGGTGAACGAGATCAGCGCGATCAGCAGCCCGCCGCCGAAGGCCAGGGCGGCGAGCACGCCGCGGAGCAGGCCCTGCCAGGGCGAGCCCCAGCCGTCGGCGAACGGCGTGGCCCAGGAGGCCAGATCGTCGGCGCGGGCGCTGAGCACGACCAGGGCCACCAGGTAGCCGGCCATCGTGATCAGGGCGGGGATCATCCCGAACCCCCACCAACGGCCGTGCCCGGCCACCCACTTCTGGCCCCTGACCAGGTATCTCAGCCCCGCTGCAAGATCTCGCACACGGGCAAGCGTAGGGGACGGCACCGGACGGGTCACACTCGCGTCGTCCGGTGGCCCTGACGACCCGTCCGGCCGGGCACCGACGGGGCGGTGGCGCGGCCGGACGGGACGGGGTCAGGCCGCGCGGGCGGCCGAACTGCGCCTGCGGTCCACGATCGCCGCGGCCGCCAGCACGACCGCCGCCGCGACCAGCGACAGGTACATCTGCGTCCGGCCCTCGGAGTCGGTGAACATGTAGACCACGACGAAGCCGATCAGGCCGATCGTCGCCCAGGTGAGGTACGGGTAGAGCCACATCCGGACGGTCAGGCGCTCGGGCGTCTCGCGTTCGATGATCCTGCGCATCCGCAGCTGGGAGAAGCAGATCACCAGCCAGACGAACAGAGCCACCGCGCCCGAGGAGTTGATCAGGAACTTGAAGACGGTGTTCGGCGAGGTGTAGTTGAAGAACACCGCCAGGAAGCCGAAGACCACCGAGGAGAGGATCGCCACCCGGGGGACGCCGCGTGCGCTGACCCGGGCGAAGGCCTTCGGGGCGTCGCCGCGCTGCCCGAGCGAGAAGGCCATCCGCGAGGCGGTGTACAGGCCGGAGTTGAGACAGGACAGCACCGCGGTCAGCACGATCACGTCCATCACCCGTGCCGCGCCGGGGATGCCCACGTGCTCCAGCACCGCGACGTACGGGCTGCCCTTGACCGAGGCGTCGTCCCACGGGAGCAGGGTGACCACGATGGCGATCGAGCCCAGGTAGAAGACGCCGATCCGCCAGATCACGCTGTTCGTGGCCCGGCTGACGGCCTTCTCCGGGTCGGCGGACTCGCCGGCCGCGAGGGTGACGATCTCACTGCCCATGAACGCGAACACCACGGTCAGCATGCCGGTGAAGACGGCCCCGACCCCGTGCGGCAGGAAGCCGCCGTTGCCGGTCAGGTTGCTCGTGCCGACCGCGCCGGTGCCGGGCAGCAGACCGAACACGGCGAGCGCGCCGATCACGATGAAGGCGGCGATCGCCACCACCTTGATGCCCGCGAACCAGAACTCGAACTCGCCGTACGACGCCACCGAGAACAGGTTGGTGGCGGTCAGCACGGCCATCACCAGCAGCGCGAACGCCCACTGGGGGACACCGGGTACCCAGGTGTTGAGGATCTTGGCGCCGGCGGTGGCCTCCACGGCCAGCACCACGACCCAGAAGAACCAGTAGAGCCAGCCGATGCTGAACCCGGCCCACCGGCCGAGCGCCCGGTCCGCGTACGCCGAGAACGAGCCGCTCTGCGGGTCGGCGGCGGCCATCTCGCCGAGCATCCGCATCACCATCACGACCAGCACGCCGGCCAGGGTGTACGAGAGCAGGATGCCGGGGCCGGTGGAGGCGATTCCGGCGCCGGAGCCGACGAACAGGCCGGCGCCGATCACGCCGCCGATCGCGATCATCGACAGGTGACGGTTCTTCAGGCCGGCCTTGAGGTGGCCCTGCCCGGGGTCCGATCCGGGTGGCCGGTGGCCGTCCTGGATCGGTGACGCGGCCCGGGTGGTGGTGGTTTCCGCACTCATCTGAGGGTGCCTGTGCCCTTCCCGCGCGGCCGTCCCTTCGGCCTGTGGTGCCGGAGGGTGGGGGACGGATCCACGCAATGCGGTGCAACCTAGCCTCTCCTTCCGGGTATCGGAACAAGGCCTTCGTAAATGTCCGCTCAGCGGACGTGTATCCGCAGGTCGGAGCGGGTTCCGAGGCCTCCGTGAAAGCTCAGATCTGGCGCAGCGTCAGCCCGGCGGCGAGCGCACCGGCCGGCCCGGGGGGCCGTCCGGACGGCGTTCGCGGCCCACGCATACTGGGGGCATGAAGATCAGCGGAACGGCCTCGCGGCGGGTGGCGGCGTGACAGTGCTCGTCGTGCTCGCCCTGCTCCTGGTCCTGGCCCTCGTCGGCCTCGCCCACTGGTACCTCTGGCGCCGGCTGGTGCGCGACGTCAGCGCACCGGGCGGGCCGTGGCGGCGTACCGGCACGGTGCTGGCCTTCGTGCTCCCCGTGCTCGCCGTCGGCGCGCTGGTCGGCGGCCGGGTGCTGCCGATGGCGGCGGAACGCTGGCTCGCCTGGCCGGGCTACCTCTGGCTGGCCGTCCTGCTCTACCTGCTGCTCGCGCTGCTGGCCGGCGAGGCCGTCCGGCCGCTGCTCGCCCGTCTGCCGCTCCGCCGGCCCGCGCCCGCGGAGCCGGTCGCCGCAGCGTCCGTGACCGCAGGGCCCGTCGCCGCAGCGCCCGCCGCCGCGGCGGACGCCCCGGCTGCGCCTGCCGTCGTCTCGCCCGAGCGGCGCCTGTTCATCGCCCGGACGGTCGCGATCGGCGCCGCCGGCGCGGCCCTCGCCGTGGTGGGCAACGGTACGTACGGAGTGCTGCGCGGCCCGCGGCTCAAGCAGGTCACCGTGCCGCTCGCGAAGCTGCCCGCGCGGGCGGACGGCTACCGGATCGCCGTGGTCAGCGACATCCACCTCGGCCCGATCCTCGGACGCGCCCACACCCAGCGGATCGTCGACACCATCAACGGCGCCCAGCCGGACCTGGTCGTCATCGTCGGCGACCTGGTCGACGGCAGCGTGCCCGACCTCGGCCGGGATGCCGAACCGTTGGCCCGGCTCCGCGCGAGGGACGGCTCGTACTTCGTCACCGGCAACCACGAGTACTTCTCCGGCGCGGCGCCCTGGGTCGACTTCGTCCGCTCGCTGGGCGTGCACCCCTTGCAGAACGCCCGGGTCGAGCTGGCCGGCTTCGACCTCGCCGGGGTCAACGACCTGGCCGGGCAGGCGGAGGGCGACGGCCCCGACTTCGCCAAGGCGCTCGGCGACCGCGACCGCAGCCGCACGTCCGTCCTGCTCTCGCACCAGCCGGTCACCATCCACGACGCCGTCCGGCACGGCGTGGACCTGCAACTGTCCGGCCACACCCACGGCGGCCAGCTCTGGCCCGGCAACTACCTCGCCGAACTGGCCAATCCGACCGTCGCCGGGCTGGAGCGCTACGGCGACACCCAGTTGTACGTCACCCGCGGCGCGGGCGCCTGGGGCCCGCCCGTCCGGGTCGGCGCGCCCTCGGACATCACCATCGTCACCCTCGCGTCACTCCAGATCTGACCGTCGGCATACTGTCCGGATGGATTCCGGACAGGACGACCGGACCGGGTGGGGGCTGCGCCCCGCCCGGTCCGAGGACATGGAGCCGATCGCCGAGCTGCGCGCGGTCGTGCTGCGCGACGACCTGGAGCGGCTCGGCCGCTACGACGAGGAGCGCGTCCGGCAGCGGCTGCGCGACGGGTTCTCCCCGGAGCGCACCACGATCGTGCTGGCCGGCGGTGAGGCGGTGGGCTGCTTCACGCTCCGCCCGGAGCCGGACGGCCTCTGGCTGGAGCACTTCTACCTCGACCCCCGGCAGCAGGGCCGCGGCCTCGGCAGCGCCGTGCTCCGCACCGTACTGGCGGGGGCCGACCGCGAGGGCACGGACGTGCGGCTGAACGTGCTGCAGGGCAGCGCCGCCCGGCGGCTGTACGAGCGGCACGGCTTCACCGCCGACTCCGAGGACGCGGTGGACGTCTTCATGGTGCGGGCGCCCGGTGCGGGCGACGGGGTGACGCTCACAGCGCTCACAGCGCTCACAGCGCACGCAGGCCGAGCAGGGTGATCGAGCGCGCGTCCGCCGGGCGGCCGGTCAGCCCGGCGGCGATCAGCCTCGGGATGTCGCTCTCCTGCGAGTACCCGGGCAGCAGCGTCACGTCCGCCCGCCGGACCGCCGCCGTCCCGGCCACGGCGTACGTGACCCGGTAGGTCGTCCGCTCGGGCGGCGGGGCGCAGCCCGGCGCGTACTCGTCCATCTCCGCCGACCTCCTCCCGTCCATTCTGCTCGCACCCGTGCCCGGCCCGCCGTGCGCTCCTCCCGGAGGGCGCCGCCGGCGAAGTCCGCAGGCCCGGTGGCGCCATATCCGCAGGCCCGGTGGTGTTAGAAGCGCCGGTGACCGGGCACCACGCCTGTAGGCCCCGTCACCGGGCGGTCCGGCGGTGGCGAGCGGGCCGGACCCGGACCGACCCGGCGCGAGCGCCGGGGGCTGGAGGCGATCGAGATGGACCGACAGGCGACCGGAACCCCGCAGGGCGGCGCCGGAGCGGCGCGGCCCGGCCCGCTGCACCGCGTACTGAAGTCGATCCGTGACGTCCATCCGGCGACGGCCTTCTTCCTGGTGGCACTGTCCCTCGGCCTGGCCGCGGTGGCCGTGCAGATGTACTACCTGCCGCTGCTCGTCGTCTTCGCCGTGGTGTGGGGCGTGACCGTGGTCGCCCTGATGGGCACGGTGTCGCGCTGGATCAGCAACAGCCAGCGGCACGGCCACCGCGGCGGGGTCGCCGCCGCCGGCCACTGACGCCCGCCCCCGCCGGCCACTGACGCCCCGACGGCTACGGCGCGCCCAGCCACACCGTGGTGATGTTGCAGAACTCCTTGATGCCGTGGCCCGACAGCTCCCGGCCGAAACCGGAGCGCTTGACCCCGCCGAACGGCAGCGCCGGGTGGGAGGCCGTCATGCCGTTGAAGAACACCCCGCCCGCCTCGATGTCGCGCACGAAGCGCTGCTGCTCGCCGCCGTCCGTCGTCCACACGTTGGAGCTGAGCCCGAACGGCGTGTCGTTGGCGAGCGCCAGTGCCTCGTCCAGGTCCGCCGCCCGGTAGAGCGTGGCGACCGGGCCGAAGGTCTCCTCCTGGTGGATCCGCATCGCGGGCGTGATCCCGGAGACCACCGTCGGTTCGTAGTACCAGCCGCGGTCCAGGCCCGCCGGGCGGCGGCCGCCGCAGTCGACCCGAGCACCGTGCGCGCGGGCGTCCTCGACCAGCTCCTCCAGGTCGGCGCGCCCCTGCTCGCTCGCCAGCGGCCCGACGTCCGTCGCCTCGTCCATCGGGTCGCCGACCCGCAGGGCGCGCATGGCCTCGGTGAACGCCGCCGCGAACTCCTCGTACACGTCCGTGTGCACGATGAAGCGCTTGGCCGCGATGCAGGACTGGCCGTTGTTCTGGGCCCGCGCCCGGACCGCCGTCCGCACGGCGGCGCCGAGGTCCGCGCTCGGCAGCACGACGAAGGGGTCGCTGCCGCCGAGTTCCAGCACGGCCTTCTTCACCTCGTCCGCCGCCGTCGCCGCGACGGCGCGCCCCGCCGCCTCGCTGCCGGTCAGTGTCACGGCGGCGACCCGCCGGTCGCGGATCACGCCCTCCACCGCGCCCGAGCCGATCAGCAGCGTCTGGAAGCAGCCCTGCGGGAAGCCGGCCCGCAGGAACAGGTCCTCCAGCGCCAGCGCCGTCCGCGGCACGTTCGAGGCGTGCTTCAGCAGGCACACGTTGCCCGCCATCAGCGCGGGCGCCGCGAAGCGGACCACCTGCCAGAACGGGAAGTTCCACGGCATCACCGCCAGCACCGCGCCGACCGGCCGGTAGCGCACGTACGCCTCGGACGCCCCCGAGTCCGCGACGTCGGCCTGCTCCGGTCGTTCGTCCGCGAGCAGGCCGGCCGCGCGGTCGGCGTACCAGCGCAGCGCCTTGGCGCACTTCGCCGCCTCCGCCCGGGCCGCCGCCAGCGGCTTGCCCATCTCCTCGGTCATCGTCCGGGCGACGGCCTCCAGATCGGCGTCCAGCAGGTCGGCGGCGCGGCGCACCAGTTCGGCGCGCTGGTCGAAACCGGTGGTGCGGTACTGCCGGAAGGCCGATTCGGCGCGGGCGAGACGCAGCTCCACCGCCGCGCCGTCCAGCGCCTCGAAGGTTTCCAAGGTCTCGCCGGTCGCGGGATTGACGCTGGCGATGGGCATGAATGCTCCCTCAAGGGTCCTGGGGTGGGGTGGGGCCGGCACTCGGGGCCGGTGACTCGGGGGCCGCGGGGCCCTGCGCTACTCGGGTGTCGCCTCGGCCCGTGCGGCGGCCTCCCGGGCGCGGGCACCGGAGCGCGTACGCGAGGCCGTGACCTGCCGGTTCGGGAACCGGTGCAGGTACTCGGCCTCCAACTGGGCGGTGCGGCTGGTGTGCCGCTCCAGCGCGTCGTCGGAGCCGTACAGGAAGGTCTCGTGCCGGGTGCGGTGCAGCTGCTCCAGCTCGTGCAGCAGCACCCCGTTGTCCAGCGCGTGCGGGGAGATCCCCTCGGGCTTGTCGTGCGGGCCGTCCGGGTGCCGCATGTCAGTACCTCCTCCGCGTAGCCCCCTTCCTACCTTGTACCCGGCTCCGGGAGCGCGCCGCCGCGGGCCGGGCGCGCCGTTGCGCCGATCGGGTGCGAACGCGCGGCTCCGGCCTGCCCCGGACGGGCGGCGGGTATGGCACCGCCTGTCAGGACTCCCTGCGGCGATTGGTGGCCCGTGGCCCGGAACGTGCTCGCCCGGCTGGAGCTGGCCGCGGTCATGGACCGCCACGACCCCAGCGTCGTGCGCGCCGTCTACTCGGCACTGAACGCGGGCCTCTCGCTGGCCGTGATGGCCGCCCTGGCGCACTTCAGCCACGCGCCGTTCCTCTTCCCCTCGCTCGGGCCGACCGCGTTCCTGCTCTTCTACACGCCCATGGCGCCGACCGCCTCACCCCGCAACACGGTCTACGGGCACCTGGTCGGGGTGCTGGCCGGCTACCTCGCGCTCACCCTCACCGGCCTGCGGGACGCCTCACCCGACCTCAACGAGATCAGCTGGGCCCGGCTCTGGGCCTGCGCGATCGCGCTCGGCCTGACCTGCGGCCTGATGCCGCTGCTCGGCGTCGCGCACCCGCCCGCCGCCGCGACCACCCTGATCGTCGCGCTCGGGCTGCTGCGGACGCCGCTCCAGCTGACCGTCGTGATGATCGCGGTCGTGCTGCTCGTCGCGCAGGGCCTGGCGGTGAACCGGCTGGCGGGTATCGCCTACCCCTGGTGGCGCCCGCCCGGGCCGGGCGGGAGCGGCGGCTCCGGGTCGTAGGATGGACGTTTCTGCTCCCGTTTCCGCCCCCGAACATCGAATCGAACCCTCATGCCGCTGCCCAAGGCCGAACTCCACCTTCACATCGAAGGAACGCTGGAGCCCGAACTCGCCTTCGCCCTCGCCGCCCGCAACGGTGTCGTCCTGCCCTACGCGGACACCGAGGAGCTCCGGCGCGCCTACTCCTTCAGCGACCTGCAGTCCTTCCTCGACCTCTACTACGCGCTGATGGCCGTGCTGCGCACCGAGGACGACTTCGCAGACCTGGCCGACGCCTACCTCGCCCGCGCCGCGGAGCAGGGCGTCCGGCACGCCGAGATCTTCTTCGACCCGCAGGCGCACACCGCCCGCGGCGTGGAGATCGCCGTGGTCGTCGAGGGCCTCGCCCGGGCACTGGAGCGCAGCGAGGAGCGGTACGGCATCAGCACGAAGCTGATCATGTGCTTCCTGCGGGACGAGTCCGCCGAGTCGGCGCTCGCCACCTTCGAGGCCGCCAGGCCGCACCTGCACCGGATCTCCGGCGTCGGCCTGGACTCCGCCGAGGTCGGCAACCCGCCGGCGAAGTTCCGCGAGGTCTACGAGCTCGCCGCCGCCGCCGGTCTGCACCGGGTCGCGCACGCGGGCGAGGAGGGCCCCGCGGAGTACGTCCGCGAGGCCCTGGACGTGCTCGGCGTCGAGCGGATCGACCACGGCCTGCGCTCACTGGAGGACCCGGAGCTGGTCGAGCGCCTCGCCCGCGAGCAGATCCCGCTGACCCTCTGCCCGCTCTCCAACGTCCGCCTGCGCTGCCTGGACGCCCTCACCGACCACCCGCTGCGCCGGATGCTCGACGCCGGCCTGCTGGTCACCGTCAACTCCGACGACCCGGCCTACTTCGGCGGCTACGTGGACGACAACTTCACCGCCGTCCGCGACGCCCTCGGCCTGGACGACGAGACGCTGCGCACGCTGGCCGCCAACTCCTTCCGGGCCGCGTTCCTGGACGAGCCCCGCCGCCGCGAACTGCTCGCCGAGGTGGCCGCGTACGAGTTCACGCACTGAGGTGCCCGGCCCTGCGGCCGCCCCGGGCCTGTGCTCAGGCCTCGTCGAAGAGGAGGTCCTCGACGGGACGGGTCATCCGCAGGGTCTGGCCGTTGCTGATCTCGACGATGTGGTGCAGGCCGGTGACGAACGTGTCGGTCGAGAGGATCCGGAAGGTGTCCCCGCTGCCGGCCAGGAAGGCGGGGAAGCAGGCCAGCGAAGGGTCCCCGAGGTCCAGGTAGTCCTTCAGCCGGCGGAACAGCTTCGGCAGGATCACCACGTCGTCGGTGATCGAGGACATCCCGGCGACCTTGGCACCCGTGAGGGTCGCGTCCACCGGCCAGACACCCTTGGCGGGTGCGGCCTGCGCCTGGCGGACGGCGGCGGTCAGCTCGTTGCGCAGGACCGGGAACAGGCCGGTGTAGTACGTGGGGAAGGCCAGACCCAGCGTGAGCAGGTGATGGTTGGCGGTCCTGCGCAGCAGTTGCACGCCGACGTTCGTCTCGAACCCGCTGGTTCCCGGCGGTTCGCCCCGGCCGACCAGGGCCACGCAGCGGCCGTGGACGTCCGCGCCGCCGGTGAGGATGAAGCCGGGCACCCGGTCGGGCGTCGCGGTGACCGTCTCGTCCGGGTTGCGGTGCACGTCCGTGAAGCCGAGCCAGTTCAGCAGCTCGTCGGCGGCGGCGTGGGCGAGGAGCAGGGGCTGGTGGACCTCCGCCCCGTGACCGAGGTAGTGGGTCTCCAGCGTGTCCACGCCCTCCAGCCGGACGCTGACGTGGCCGCCGGCGCCGGGCACGATCGCGCGCGGGCCCGGGACGAGCTTCCATTCGGTGGGGTGGTCGGGAGTGAACGGAATGGTGTCACCGTCGGGCCTGGCCCGGCCGGTGACATGGAACGATCCTTTGATCATCAACAGTGGCATGACAGCCCCCGGAGAATTCGGCGCGCTCGCGCCCGATGAGGGATCGCCGTGAGGCGGGCAGCCGTCGGGCTCACCTGACACCCGGGCAGCTGAGCCGCCGTCGGTCTGTCGGGTGACCGGTGGGAGCTTCTGCCGTGGGCGAGTTGACTGCCGCCGACGATCTCCTACCAGCGTAGGCCGTTCGGCGGCTTCCGTGCCAGTGCCCCGGCATCCTCCTGGAACGATCACCGGACGGCCGTCCGGCGGTGGCGCGCCCAGGTCGTCCCGGGTCGCGCCACCGCGGTGTGCCTACTTGGTGAGCGGGGCGAGCTTGGGGTCGTTGGCATAGGACTCGGCCGCGTTGGCCTTGGTCACGATCACCGGCGGGAGCAGGTAGGACGGAACCACCTTGACGCCGTTGTCGTAGGACTTGGTGTCGTTGACCTCCGGCGAACCGCCGCCCTGCAGGGCCTTGACCATCGCGATGCTCGCCGCGACCAGCTTCCGGGTGTCCTTGTTGATCGTGGAGTACTGCTCCCCGGCCATGATGGACTTCACCGACTCCGCCTCGGAGTCCTGGCCGGTGACGACGGGCAGTGCCTTGCCGGCGCCCTTGATCGAGGTCAGGACGGCCCGGGCGAGAGTGTCGTTCGGTGACAGGGCCCCGTCGAGGGTCCTGCCGCCGTTGTAGGTCGAGGTCAGCAGCGAGTCCATGCGCTGCTGGGCGTTCTCGGCCTTCCAGCCCTGGACGGCGGTCTGCTTGACGTCGGTCTGCCCGGAGCCCACCACGATGTCACCCTTGTCGATGAGCGGCTTGAGGACGTCCATCGCACCGTTGAAGAACACCGCCGAGTTGTTGTCGTCCGGTGAGCCGGAGAACAGCTCGATGTTCCACGGCCCGGTCGCCTTCCTGGCCTTCATGCCCTCCAACAGAGCCTGGCCCTGCAACTGGCCGACCTTGAAGTTGTCGAAGGCGACGTAGTAGTCCACATCCGGGGTGTTGGTGATGAGCCGGTCGTAGGCGATGACGACCGCGCCGGACTCCTTGGCCTGCTTCACCTGGGTCGAGAGCTGCGCGGCGTCGGTGGCACCGATGACGATGACCTTCGCGCCCTTGGTGATCATGGCGGAGATCTGGGCCTGCTGGTCGGCGACGGTGGTCGAAGCGCCCGCGTACTGCACGTCGGCCTTGAAGCCCGCCTCCTTGAGCCCGTTGGTGAACAGGTCGCCGGCGAGGACCCAGTTCTCCGAGGTCTTGGAGGGGAGGGCGACGCCGATCACGGCGTCGCCCGCGAAACCCTTGCCGGACGTGCTGCCGTCGTCGCTGCTCCCGCCCTCGCGTTCCTTGGAGCAGGCTGCGGCGCCGAGCATGAGCACGGCCACCGCTGCGCTCGCGACTGCCTTGGTGAGGAGGTTGCGCATCATGGGATTGCCTTTCGTGGGCTGCCGCGGGAGGCACTTCCTGCGGGAGTCTGTCCGCCGGTACGGGGCGTCTTCGGGGGGCGTCAGCCCGCAGCGGGGACCTTGGCCTCGCTGTGCGGGGCATCGGCGCCGGCCGCGCCGGGGGCCGGGGTGTCACGGCGGAACGGGCGGGTGACCGAGTCGATGACCGAGAACCGGCCCTGGCTCTTGTTGTGGACGTCGAGCGCGACGGCGAGCAGCAGCACCAGGCCCTTGATGATCTGCACCAGGTCCACGCCGACGCCCATGAGCTGCAGGCCGTTGTTGAGCAGGGCCATGACGAGGCCGCCGACGATCGAACCGCTGATGGTGCCCAGGCCGCCGGAGACCGCGGCGCCTCCGATGAACACCGCTGCGATCGCGTCGAGTTCCCAGCTCAGCCCGTCCTGCGGGCCGGAGGCAGCCGACCGGGCCACGAAGATCATGCCCGCCAGGGCGGCGAGGACCGACATGTTCATCATGACGAAGAAGTTGACCCGGTTGAGCTTCACGCCCGACAGTTCGGCGGCGCGCGCGTTGCCGCCCACCGCGTAGATGTGCCTGCCGCTGACGGTGTTGCGGGTGTAGAAGGAGTAGGCGAGCACCAGGACGCCCAGGATGATGCCCGACACCGGCAGGCTGGTGCCGACCCGGCCGCCGGCGAAGCGCAGCGTGGCGAAGACGATGACGCCGGTCATCACCACGAGCCGCACACCGGAGACCCACAGCGGGGCGGGCCGCGCGCCCATCTCCCGCCGGGTGCGCCGGGCACTCCGCTCCCGCCACACCACCGCGACGCCGGCCAGGCCGCCCAGCAGCAGGGTGAGGTTGTTGTACCCGGTGCTGGGACCGACCTCGGGCAGGTAGCCGGCGCCGATCGTGCGGAAGCCTTCCGGGACGGGGACGGTGGCGGCGTTGCCGATGAACTGGTTGCCGCCGCGGAACAGCAGCATGCCTGCCAACGTGACGATGAACGCCGGGACGCCGACGTAGGCGACCCAGAAGCCCTGCCACGCGCCGATGACCGCGCCGACCAGCAGGCCCAGCAGGATGGCAGGCGGCCACGGCAGGTCGAAGTCCTTCATCGCCTTGGCCACGATGATCCCGGTGAACGCCGCGACCGAGCCGACCGACAGGTCGATGTGGCCTGCCACGATCACCATCAGCATCCCGATGGCGAGGATCAGGATGTACGAGTACTGGCTGACGACGGCGATCAGGTTGCCCGGGGTCAGCGTGAGTCCGTCCGTCAGGATCTGGAACAGGAGGATGATCGCCACCAGGGTGAAGATCATGCCGAACTGGCGGCTGATCGAGGCGCTGCCCCCGAACAGGTTCTTCTTGAGGTCTTGGTATCCGCTCATGGCACCGGAATCTTCTTGGTAGTGGTCATCTGCTTCATGAGGAGTTCGGGGTCGGCGTCGGCGCGGGCGACCTCGCCGGTGATGGCCCCCTCGAACACGGTGTAGACGCGATCGCACAGGCCGATCAGCTCGGGGAGTTCCGAGGAGATGACGACGACGCCCTTGCCCTGTGCGGCGAGTTGCTGGATGAGCCCGTAGATCTCGGACTTGGCGCCGACGTCGATGCCGCGCGTCGGCTCGTCGAGGATCAACAGGTCCGGGTCGGTGAACATCCACTTGGCCAGGACGACCTTCTGCTGGTTGCCACCGGAGAGTTTGGCCACGCCCTCGTACACCGTCGGTGCCTTGATCCGCAGATCGCGGCGGTACCCCTCGGCGACGCGGTGCTCGGCGAGCCGGTCGATGACACCGTGCCGCGCGAGTTTGGCCGGCTTGGCGGCCACCACCGAGGTCTTGATGTCATCGAGGAGATTGAGGCCGATCGCCTTGCGGTCCTCGCTCACGTAGGCCAGGCCGTGCCCGATCGCCTCGGAGACCGACCTGAGCCTGATCTCCTCGCCGTCCTTGAAGACCCGGCCGCTCTGCCAGACCCCGTAGGACCGGCCGAACAGGCTCATCGCGAGTTCGGTGCGGCCGGCGCCCATCAGGCCCGCGAAGCCGACGACTTCGCCTCGGCGCACCGTGAAACTGGACCCCTTGCACACCAGCCGCTCGGCGGAGACGGGGTGGCGTACCGTCCAGTCGCGGACTTCGAAGAACACCTCGCCGATGTCGGGGGCGCGGTCGGGGAAGCGGCTGCCGAGTTCCCGGCCGACCATGCCGCGCACGATGCGGTCCTCGTCGACCCCGTCGGCGTGCACGTCGAGCGTCTCGATGGTCCGCCCGTCGCGCAGGATGGTGATGGAGTCGGCGATCGCCTCGATCTCGTTGAGCTTGTGCGAAATGATGATCGAGGTGATGCCCTGGCCCTTGAACTCGCGCAGCAGGTCGAGCAGGTGCCGGGAGTCGGCCTCGTTGAGTGCGGCGGTCGGCTCGTCGAGGATCAGCAGCTTCACGTCCTTGGCGAACGCCTTGGCGATCTCGACGAGTTGCTGCTTGCCCACCCCGATGTCCTTGATGAGCGTGTCGGGGTCCTCGTGCAGGCCCACCTTCGCCATCAGCTCCAGGAGCCGGCGGCGGGCGCCCCTCCAGTCGATGGCGCCGTGCCTGCGCGGTTCGTTGCCGAGGAAGACGTTCTCGGTGATGGACATGCCCGGCACCAGGGCCAGTTCCTGATGGATGATCACGATGCCCGCGCGCTCGCTGGCCCGGATGTCGCCGAAGCGGACCTCCTCGCCCCGGTAGTGGATCCGTCCGCTGTACGTACCGTGCTGGTGCACCCCGCTGAGCACCTTCATCAGCGTCGACTTGCCGGCGCCGTTCTCTCCGCAGACGGCGTGGATCTCGCCCTGGCGAACCACCAGGTCGACCTCGGCCAGCGCGGTCACACCGGGGAAGGTCTTGGTGATCGAACGCATCTCCAGCAGGACCGGGGCCGCGCTCATCGCCCACCTGGGGCAACGCATGATGTGGGCATAACCATCTCCGGGTTCGGGTGTCGCGCCTTGATGTGCGGTGGGTTCGTCCGGCCGCGAGGAATCTAAATCCAATAGATTTACTTAGTCAACGCCCTGGGGCAGACTGTTGCAGACAGCGAGCCGGGAGGGCGGGCGCGACCGGCAGGAACGGGCACCACCGCCGTAGGCGGACCGCGGGGCACGCTGGTGAGCAGGGCCACCGGCTTTCCCGTGGAACCGAGTTGAACGGCGCGACCGTGATCACGGGCAGCCCTCGGCTGACGGGCTGACGGGTCCCCGGCGCCGGGCTCGGTTCGTCAGCGCCGACCTGTTCGGCGACCGCTCCTCTCCACCCACCGGTACGGGCCGGGCAGACGTCCGCCCCCACACAGCGGAGAAACCACATGGGGTATCGCTCGGCAATCGTCACGGCAGCGGCAGCGGTGGCGGCTGCCCTCAGCGTAGGTGCCGCCCTGCCGGCCGGTGCTGGTGCCGGTGCCAGCGGGGCGTCGGCCGCAGCCGCGCCCGCCTCGCTGCGGCTGATGGCGCTCGGTGACTCGATCACCTGGGGCATCGGCAGCAGCACGGGCAACGGCTACCGGGGCTACCTGGGGGACAAGTTGTCGTCCGAGGGCCATGCACTGGACTTCGTCGGCACCCAGCGCAACGGCACCATGTCCGACCCGGACAACGAGGGCCACTCCGGCTGGCGGATCGACCAGATCGCCGGCATCGCCGACGCGACGCTGAAGCAGTACCGGCCCAACGTGGTCACCCTTGAGATCGGCACCAACGACCTGAACCAGAACTACCAGGTCCCCACCGCCACCGACCGGTTGCACGCGCTGATCGACCGGATCACCGCGGCTGCGCCGGACGCGACCGTGCTGGTCGGCACCCTCATCGTGTCCACGAACCCCGTCGAGGAACCCGGCCGGCCGGCCTTCAACAAGGCGCTCCCCGGTATCGTCCAGGCCGAGCAGGCCGCCGGCAGGCACGTCCGCCTGGTCGACATGGGCACCCTGACCACCGCAGACCTGTCCGACCAGCTCCATCCCGGGGACAGCGGCTACCAGAAGATGTCCGACGCCTTCAACACCGGCGTCCAGGCTGCCGACGCGGCCGGCTGGATCAAGGCGCCCGTCGCCGTCAGGAGCGGCCCGGTGCACTCCGGCATCGCCGGCAAATGCCTCGACGTCAAGGGGGCGAACCCCGCCGACGGCACCGCGGTCCAGATCTGGAGCTGCAACGGATCCGGCGCGCATGTGTGGACCCTCTCCCCGGACGGCACGCTGCGCGCGCTCGGCCGATGCCTGGACGTGGCCGGCGCCGGCACCGCGAACGGCAGCAGGATCCAGCTGTGGTCCTGCAACGGCCATGGCAACCAGCAGTGGAGGTCCGCCGACGGCACCCTGGTCAACCCCGTGTCCGGGAAGTGCCTCGACGATCCCCGGTCCAGCAGCACGAACGGCACACAACTCCAGATCTGGGCCTGCAACGGCGCCGCCAACCAGAAGTGGACGGCACCGTAATCCCGTTCCGGCTCAGGGCCGGGGCCACGGGGCGCCCGCACGCGGACGCGGGGCCGGACCAGAAGCGGCCGGCCCGGCCCCGGGGGCTCGTTCACGGCCCGGAGGTCTGGTGCTCCCGCGTGCCGGGGGACAGACTCCACTCGACGCCCCCGACCGGAGGAGACACGCATGGGCCGCACGAAAGGGTCCCCGCCGGAGTCCTCCGGCGGCGCGGCGGGCGCCGGCGCGCTGGGTGCCAGGGTCATCTCCGCCGCAGAGATGGCGCGGTTCGCGCGGCAGAACAAGCTGACCGGGCGGACGGGACCGCACGACGAGTTCCTTTGGCTGGCGGTGACCTGCGCGGTGGTCCTCTTCGTCTACAGCGTGGCCGCACGTGCGTTGGTGGGGGTCCTGTTCTTCCTGTTCGCCGCCGTGGTGCTGGTCGTCCTCGCCCTGCGCAGGCCGGGAGGCAGGAGGAGCGAGTCCGCGCAGGACCTCGTACTGCACACGGGCGGCCTGGTCCACAGCACCGGCGGTCGTACCCGGACCGTGTTGTGGGAGGAGGTCGCCGAGATCCAGGTCCTCCGTACGGGCGGGTACGAACCCAGGCTGTACGCGTGTCAGTTGACCCTGCGCGGCGGCGGCCGACTCGGGTTCTCCGTGCAGCAGCTCCAGGGCCTCGACCTCGTGGGCGGGGCCCTGGAGGAGAAGGTCGCCCAGGCCCAGCTGCCCGCGGCCCTCGCCTCGATCGAGGCGGGCAGGTCCGTGCGGTTCGGCTCGCTGCACCTCGACGCGACCGGCCTGGCCGACGGCGCCGACCGGCTGCCCTGGGCCGAGGTCGGCCTCGTCGGCGGCGAGTCTGCCGCAGTGGTCCTGGCCGACCGCAGTGCAGGGAGGCTCTGGCGCCGGCAGCAGGCCAACCTGTTCCCCAACCTGGCGCTGTTCCGGCTGCTGGCCGAGCGGTACCTCCCCGAGGAGTGAGCCGCCGGGCGGACCGGCACCCCGTCGGGGTCGGTCCGCCTCCGGGCCGGCCGTTCAGAGCAGGGTGCGCCAGTAGTACCAGAACCGGCTGAGGATCAGCAGCACGATCACCGCGTACCAGAGCGCCGGCACCACCCAGTGGTACCGCGCGGCCTCGCGGACGGCCGGCCGCAGCCGGGCGGACACCGGGATCACACCGTTCCTGAGGTTGTTCAGGGTGGTGTACCAGAACAGCGGGATCATCGCGGCCCAGACCGCCATGCAGTACGGGCAGAGCGCCCCGATCCGGTACAGCGTCTGGGTCATCAGCCAGGTGGTGAAGCCGACGCCGAACACCGTCCCGAGCTGGAGCCCGACCCAGAACCACCGGCGGTAGCGGGCCCCCGCGAGCAGGCCCGCGCCGATCGCCACGACCACCGCGAAGCCGATCAGGCCGATCAGCGAGTTGGGGAAGCCGAACGCCTCCGCCTGGTCGCTGCCCATCACCGAGCCGCAGCTGATGATCGGGTTGATGTTGCAGTTGGGGACGTAGGACGGGTCCTGCAACAGGCGGATCTTGTCGATGGTCAGGACGACCGATGCCGTCAGGCCCACCGCCCCGGCGATCACCAGCAGCCAGGCGAAGGCCCGGCTCGCGCCGACGGCGCCGGCCCGGGAGATCGTGCGGACGGGGTTGTCCGGGTCGGCGTGGGTCATCCGATCGCCTGCTTGACCAGGGCGGTGTACTGGTCCGGGGTGACCGGGGTCCCGTTGCCGAAGACCTCCAGCTTCTTGCCGTCCAGCTGCACGGTCGGGGTGCCGGAGACGCCGCTGTCGTCGAACGCCTTGGAGACCTTGGCCGCCCACGGCGCGTACGTGCCCTCCTGGACGGCCTTGACGAACGCGTCCGTCTTGAGGCCCGGCACCTTGTCCGCCAGGTCCAGCAGGTGGTTCACGTCGCCGAAGGCGTCGTCGCGCTCGTCGGGCTGGTTGGCGTAGAGCACGTCGTGGAACTGCTTGAACTTGTCGACGCCCTCGTTCAGCGCCGCACCGGCGGCGGCCAGTGCCGTCCGCGAGCCCTGGCCGCCGAGGCCCTTGTCCAGGAAGGTCGCCAGGTGGTACTCGATCTTGTAGGTGCCGTCGTCGGCGAGCGCCTGCATGGTCGGCCCGTCGGTGGTCTCCAGCTGCTGGCAGTACGGGCAGCGGAAGTCCTCGTACACCTGGAGCGTGTGCGCGGCGTCGGCCTTGCCGTACGTCACCACGGTGCCGTCGGCGCCGCTCGCGTTGGCGGGCACCACCAGCGGACCGCTCGCCTGCGCGCCGCCGTCCGAGCCGCCGACGGCGAACGCGACACCCGCCGCCAGGGCGAGCACGGCGGCCGAGGCCACGCCGACGATCGTCCGGCGGCGGATCCTGGCGGACCGCTCGGCGAGGCGGCGCTCCTCGCGCAGCCGCTCGGTGGCGGCGCGCTTGCCGCCGCTCCTGCTGTTGCCGGAGGTGCTGTTGTTCTTGCTGTTCTTGCTGTTCTGGGTCATGGGGAACGCGTCCTGTGCTCGGTCGGAAGTCGGCTGGCGCGGGCCGGCCTGCGAGTGGGCAGGCGGGCCGGGCGCGGCGGAGCGACCGCTGAGAGGAGGGGAGAGAGGTCTCAGCAGGCCGGTGCGAGCACCGGCGGACCACGCCGGGCGACCGGGCTGAGCAGCACGACGGAGGCAGGGGCGCGCTCGCGGCCCGACACCGGGAACAGCACCCGTGCGGCAGGCCGGGCCGGGCTGCCGGCGGTCAGCAGCCGCAGCAGGCGGGCGGCGGTCGGCGCCTTGCTGTGCAGGAAGTCGCCCAGCGTGCGCAGCGCCTCGGCGAGGCCGGTCAGCGCGGCGTCGGCGCGCCGCAGCCAGAACGCCGCGAGCAGGGCGATCGTCACGTGCACGAGCAGGAGCAGCAGCCCGCCGGCCATCGTCGGGACGGCGCCGCCGCCGGGCACGGCCCGGCCGGAGCCGAGGCCGTCGTGGCCGAGCAGGAAGCCGCCGACCGAACCGCCCCGGCAGACCAGCGGCTCGAACGCGTGCAGCCCGGAGGCCGACAGGCCCGAACCGGACCGGCCGGGATGACAGGTCGCCTGCGCGAGGTCGAAGAGGACGGACAGGCCCAGCTGGAGCGGGAGGAACACGGCCGCGATCCGGCCGAACCCGAGCCCGGAGCCGGCCAGTGCCAGCGCCACCGCGAAGACGGCCGCGCCGGAGACGACCAGCACCGTCACCGGGAGCGGGCGGCCGGTGACCAGCACCTGGCCGAGCGCGGCGAGCAGGACGACGAGCGCGGCGAATACCGCCGCGCGCAACGTCCTGGGGGCCGCACTGTTGCTCCTCATGTCGTCCGAGTCTGCCACATGTTCACATGCGAACTATCGGCCTGTGAAGATCCTCACGAGCAGGCCCCTTCTTACGGCGGCCCTACCCCCGGGCCCACTCGTCACCGCGTGCGGGACTGCGGGCGGGGGAGGGCTGCGGGAGAATTCCCCCATGCCGGAACTGCCCGAGGTCGAAGCGCTCAGCGCCTTCCTGGACGACCAGCTGGTGGGTCGCACCGTCGCGCGGGTCTTCCCGCTGGCGGTGAGCGCCCTCAAGACGTACGCCCCGCCGCTGACCGATCTGGAGGGCCGCACGGTCGAGGCGGTGGGGCGGCACGGCAAGTTCCTCGACATCACGGCGGGCGGCCTGCACCTCGTCGTCCACCTGGCCCGGGCCGGCTGGCTGCGCTGGCGGGAGAACCTGCCGGCCGAGCCGCCGCGGCCGGGCGGCAAGGGGCCCCTCGCGCTGCGCCTCACCCTGGCCGAACCGGCCGGTGCCGGATTCGACCTGACCGAGGCCGGCACCCAGAAGCGCCTGGCGGTCTACTGCGTCCACGATCCCGCCGAGGTCCCAGGCATCGCCCGGCTCGGTCCGGACCCACTCGGCCCGGACTTCACCCCGGAGGTCTTCGCGGCGCTGCTGCGCGGCGAGCGCCGACGTCTGAAGGGTGTGCTGCGCGACCAGGGCGTGATCGCCGGCGTCGGCAACGCCTACTCGGACGAGGTGCTGCACGCCGCCCGGATGTCGCCGTACAAACTGGCGGCGAGCCTGTCGGACGAGGAGGCGGCCCGACTGTACGAGGCACTGGGGGCGACCCTGCGCGAGGCGGTGGAGCGCTCGCGCGGGCTGGCGGCCGGCCTGCTGAAGGCCGAGAAGAAGAGCGGGCTGCGGGTGCACGGGCGGGCCGGCCAGGCGTGCCCGGTCTGCGGTGACACCGTCCGCGAGGTCTCGTTCAGCGACTCGGCGCTGCAGTACTGCCCGACCTGCCAGACCGGCGGCAAGCTGCTCGCCGACCGCAGGATGTCCCGGCTGCTCAAGTAGGGCGCGTCGGCGGGCGGCAGCGGGCGCCCGGCTCGCGGTGGTGCGCGGACCGG
>NZ_JBHUWW010000015.1:0-94717 GCF_042669755.1 Kitasatospora sp. NPDC057223
ACCTGGAGGGGGCGGGCAGCCCGGCGCCCGTTGGCGTCCGATCAGCTCGCGGTGCAGGCGAGGGCCGGAGCGGTGTTGGTACCGCTGTAGTTGGCATTGAAGCCGAAGTTGGTGGTGCCACCCGCCGCGATGGCGCCGTTGTAGGCGGCGCTGTTCACCGTGACGACCTTGCCGGACTGGGTGTAGCTGCCGCTCCAGAGGTTGGTGACCGTCTGGTTGCCGGCGTAGGTCAGGGTGACCTTCCAACTCTTGGTGGCGGCGGCCCCGTTGTTCTTGACGGTCACCGCGCCGGTGAAGCCGGAGCCCCAGTCGGACGAGTTGGTGAAGGTCGCGGTGCAGCCACTGCCGGTGCCGGTACTGGTGGCGGTGGGCGACGGGCTGCTGGTCGCGGTGGGCGACGGGCTGGAGGTCGGGGTGGGCGACGGGCTGGAGGTGGTACCGCCGGTCCCGTGGCTGACCGTGATGTTGGAGCTACCGCTGCTGCCGTAGCCCTCGGTGGCCAGGATCTCGTAGTTCGGGGTGCCGAGGTTCAGGCCCGCCTTCGCCCACGCGTTGAAGAAGTTCGACACGGTGATGGTGCCACCGGTGCGCTTCGACTGGCGGACCGCCCAGAACTGCGTGAAGTTCGAGCTGTCCCCCTCGATGGACGGGGCGTTGGTGCGCTGCGTCGAGTACAGGTCGTACGTACCGCCGTCGCTGGCGACCGAGCCCAGCTTGGTGGCACCCGAACTCGGGTTGTAGTTGCCGTAGTTGTCGACGATGTAGTACTCGATGAGCGGGTTGGTGGTCCAACCGTACAGCGACAGGTAGCAGTTGCCGTTGCAGTTGAACGAGCCCGAGTAGGTCACGGCGTCGGTCGTGCCCGGGTTCCAGCCCTTGCCGGCGACGAAGTTGGTGACGTTGCTCCACGTGGTGCTGTACTGGCCGCCGGTGCCCAGGGTCATGGAGGCCTGACCACTGTTCTGGCTCCAGAACGAGTAGAAGTACCCGTTGTTGGTGCCGGTGCCGTTCGACGAGATGGTCGTGTCGGCGTTCGCGACGGTGGGGATGACGAGCACGGCCGCCAGGGCCACGGCAAGGACGCTCGCCTTACTGACGAACCGTGAGAGGCGGCGACTGCCTCGGGTGGGGCGGATGAGCTTCACGTGCGTGCTTCCTCTTCAGTGGGGGCGGACAGAAGGGGTGCGTCGTGGCGTGACACGGCACAGCGCCGCGGCCGAGTTGCGGCCGGCGCGTGCGGGTGTCGTGCAACGCGGCGGGGTGGCCGGACGCCAAAGGGTCGGCGGCCGGAGAACACCTGGGGCCCAAGTCGCGATGGCCGACTTGGATCGGCCGTGGTGGGGCCTGCCGATGGCGACGATGCTGGCCCGCACCTGTCGGACTGTCAACACTTTCGACAAATTTGCGAAAACTTCGCGGGAGACCAAGGCTCTCCTGATGAAGGATCACCGCAGCTCACAGTCCATTCACAGAGACCTGCCTACCTAATCGGGCAACTTCGAGAAAGGCGTGGGGCAGTGAGGACTCGAAGGAACAGTGATCCGGAAAGGTCACCTCTCTCGAAAGTTTCGATACTCGACCCGATCACTCTCGATGCGGGCCGGGGACGCGAGTCCGGTTTGCTGCACCGCATGTGACGGGAAGCCGGGCAACGGCATCGGCGCAGCCGTGAGCAACGGTGGGCCCGCCCGGCGTCGTTCGCTTCCGAGTCCGCTCGCGTCACGGGCCGACTGAAGACGGCGTGGACCGGCGCCCGTCCCCGTGGTCGATCAGGGAAAGGTACGTGATGAAGGCGAACGCATCGGCGTTCTTCGCACCTCGACCGCGACGCCACCGGCCACCTCGCTTTCGGACACGGAATCCACCGCTGCTTCGGCGCACCACCGGCACAGACCGAGATCGAGATCGCACTCCGGACGGCTATGACCCGCCTCCCCGGCCTGGCAGCTCGCCGTACCGCCGGAGCAGCCTCGTGGCTGGCCGGCTCGGATGGAACCGGTTTTGCCCGGGGCCCGTCGAACCGGCGCGGTGCCGCCGAGGATGCGGCGCCGTCCAGCTTTCAGGAGGAAGTCAGTAATGGTTGTGGAGACGAAGAACCGGCCGATGGGCCGCTGGCGCGGGCGGCGGCTGGCCGTGCTGGCCGGGATGCTGCTGACGCTCGCCGCAGTGGCGGGCTGCGCTTCGGGCGGCACGAGCGCGGTTGGCGGAGCACCAGCGAAAATGGCGCCCCCGGCCGCACTGCCGTCGACAAGCCAGCCGGCCGCACCGGCCACGACGCCCCCGCAGTCGCCGGCCGCGAGCGCGCCACCGGCCGCGGGCTCCAAGCCGGCCACCAGCCCGGCGCCGAAGGGACCGGGGATCGCCCCCGGTGAGCCCGCGCCGGTGCCCGGTGGCCCGCAGACCATCAGCTACCGGGCCGACGGCAACCGGCTGACCGTCTGGTTCAGCGCCGGCATCTGCGAGAAGTACGGCCTGAAGGCGGACGAGTCCCGGGCCGGCCAGGTCGGCGTCCGGATCGTGGTCACGACGCCGATCCCGCCCGGCCAGGTCTGCGCGGCGGTGGCCGAGAAGCAGTCGGCAACAGTCGATCTCGCGAAGCCGCTGGCGGGCCGCACCGTGCTGGACACCGCCGGGGGCACCGAGGTGCCGCTGGAGACCGCCCCGTCGGGGCGCTGAGCGGGGGCCCGACACGACAAAGGCGGCCCCCGGGATCACCCGGGGGCCGCCTCGGCGCTCGCGCGTGGTGTATTTTGAGAGCAGTGTGAGCCCCGGCGCCCGGGGCGGGTCGGTCTCGTTGGGGTGAATCGGACGAAATGTCCGCGACTGCCGCCGCCGGCCGGGTACAACCGGGATCATGACGGATGCCGAGGACCGGGCGACGGTCGATGCGATGTGGCGGGCCGCCGATCTGACACGGGCGTATCTCGCCGAGGACCGCGCAATGGTGGAAAAGATCCTCGCCGAAGTGGACACCGACGCGCTGGACAGCATCCTGGCCTGGCTGATCATCAGCCACGACGAACTCTTCGACGGGCTGGGAGAGCCGTCACTGTCGGTACGGGGATTCGAGGCTGTGGCGGCCCTGGCGCCCCCCGAGTCGGAGTTCGCGGTCACCACGGCAGTGCGCCAGGTCGCCTCCGGAGAGATCGGTCTCCACGCGGCGGTGGAGGACCTCGGCCGCCGCGAGGATCAGATCCACGCCGTGGCGATCTGCAGCACCACCATGCTCCTGGAAGCCGTCAGCCGCACCGACGCCCTGCAGATGCTCGACAAGGACACCGCGGAATACGTGAGGAAAGGCCACCCCCGGCCCTACACCATCACCTGACCTGGCGTGACGGGGCGCTCGCGCCAGCTGCTCAGTCGCTCATTGGAGGCCCGGTCGCGTGTGTCGGGCTTGCCGAGCCGGGCGCTTCGGGTCACGACGGTCAGCGCTTCGTGCAACCAAGTGTCTTCGGCGGGGACTGCCGGGTCCTGTAGTTCCCTCAGCCGCCGCACTGCCTCGGCCGGAGGCCTGTCCACCGCGGCTACGACCTTGCTGGGATGCCCACTTGCGCAGCGCGGCCCCGGGGATGTACGGAGCGCTGTCGTAGGTCTCGATCAGCTGGGCCAGCACCATCCCCGTCACGTAGGCCTCGCTGTCGGGGTCGTGCTTGGTGAACTCGCGCCGCGGGCCAAGCCGCCCGGTGATCTTATGAGGCCCGTCGGCGTATTGGCCGGTCGGCGCCAGAGCGGCCGCGTTATCGGGCAGGAGCGGCAACAGTGCAGTGACAGGCGTGTTCGGGGCGGGACCGCAATCCGTCATGTGTCACTCCACACGTCAGTGGGGTCCACGGGCCTCGACCTCGACCTCATGGCAGCCTATGTTCTCCAAGAGGACCTCGATCAGCGGACGCGCCGCCGCGCGCAGGTGTTGCGGGCTGGCGCCGTACACCGGTGGTGATCAAGCCCTACCAGGCATCGCGCGAGTCGAACTCGCGCGATGCCCGTGGCATTGCGGCGTCTGTCAGTTGCCGCCGCCGGCGACCTTGATGGTGTGTGTGCCGGCCTTCACTCGGTGGAGGGTGACATAGCCGTTGTCGAGGGTGGCGCCGGAACCGTTGACGGCGGCGGTTCCGTTCCAGACGATCTTGCCGTCGAGACGGACCGCTGCGGAGCCGGTGACCGGCACCGAGACGTCTCCCGAGGTGTCCTTGGGCGCGGTGTAGGTCAGGGTGAAGTCGTTCTTGTTCTTGTCGCGGGTCCAGTCGACCCGCAGGGGCCCGTGTGGGGTGGGGAGCACTCCCTTCGCCCAACTGACCGAACCAGGGTTGGGCTTGATGGTCCAGGTGGCGAAGCCGGGGCCGGTGGGGGTGGCGCCGAGCAGGCCGTTGGTGAGGGCCGGCAGTACTCCGGTGGACCAGCCGTGGGCGGCGGAGGTGAAGGCGCCCTGGTACAGGGACCCGCCTGCGCCGATGCCCTCCCAGTCGGTGATGCCCGGGCCGTGCTCGGTCATCCAGCCGTAGAGCCGCTTGATCTCCTCGATCGCGGAGTCGGCCTGGCCGCTGAGGAAGCGGGCCTGGATCTCGGGGTACGAGGTGAAGGCGTACACGCGCTGCGAGCCGTCCGGGACGAGCGTGTCGTTGTCCATGAACGCGTTGCCGTAGGGCCGGGCGGTGTTCTTGGCGAGGTAGTCCAGTGCCGAGGCCGCCCGGACGGGGTCGCTCACGCCCGCGACGACGGCGAGACCGTTGCCGTCCTGGCCGTGCCGCACGGGGCCCGTGGCGGAGTCGAGGTACGCGCCCGCACCGGCGTCCCACAGGTGGGCGTTGATCGCGTCGGAGACGCTCTTCGCCCGCTGCTCCCAACGCTCGGCGTCGGCGGTGTGGCCGAGGGACCGGGCATAGCCGGCGGCGTTCTTCAGGGCCTGGACGTAGAGCGTGTTGTAGTACGTGACCTCGCCGGTGCGGCCGAGGAAGGCGTAGTCCCCGTAGTCCTTGGTGCCGTTGAGGCCCTTGGAGAGCAGGCCGTTGGTGTCGGTGACGCTGGGGTACCAGTTGTCCAGGACCTTGAGCAGGTGCGGGTAGTAGGTCTGGGCGTAGCCGGTGTCACCGGTGTAGAGGAGGTAGTCCCAGCTGCTGGTGACCCACCACATGGGGTAGTCGAACAGCGGGAGCGTGTAGTTGCCGATCGAGGCCGGCGGGATCCAGCCGTCGTTGCGCTGGTGGTCCGCGAGGTCGGCGAGCACGTTGCGGGCGGCGATCGAGGTGTTGTGCGTGAGGTAGGTGGTGCGGCCGGAGACGGCTATGTCGCCGACGTAGGGGTCGCGGTCGCGCTTGGCGCCGTCGTGGAGGACGAGCTTGCCGTCCAGGGTGGGGCTGAACGCGTTGCGCATGTCGACGTCGCCGGCGCGGAAGGTGTCGGTACCGAGCTCGTTGGTGTAGGAGGCGTTGTACCAGTACTGGTTGAGCTTGGTGTCCGAGGACTCGAACCAGCCGGTGTAGCTGTTCGGGGTGCCGAGCAGGGCGGTGAAGTCGAGGGAAACGCCGTTGATCTTCACGCTGCCGTAGGGCTGTGCGGCGGGGGCGTCGCCGGGAAGGGCGTCCAGGGTGATCTTGAGGTAGCGGAAGCCGTGCAGTCCGTCGGCGCACACCTGGGTGCCGTTCTTGCAGCCCCCGGTGTCGGTCCAGGTGCCGCCCTGCTGGGGGACGGCGTACTGGTCGGTGCCCGGGCCGCCGGCGTAGTCGGACCGGGAGAAGTCGGAGCGGTCGCCGAGGAACTCCTGCGTTTCGGAGAACGCGAGCCGGACGCCGGGGTTGCCCGCGGAGGCGCCGGCGAAGCTGATCCGGGGGTAGCCGACGACGACTTTGCCGAAGTCCAGGGTGATGCTGGGCGCCGGTGCGTCGGCGATCAGGCCCGGGTAGACCTCGTTGATCCGGGTGTATTCGCCCTTCGGGGTCGACTGGTCCTTAGTGACGTTGATCCGGACCTGGGTCGTCGTGACCGTTGCGGGGAAAGCTACTGCGCGCTGCACCTCGGAGTTGCCGGTGACCGTGGCCTGGACCTTCCAGGCGCTGCCGTCCCAGGTCTCGACGGTGAAGTCCTGAGGCGTTCCGTCGCTGTTCGACCGCACGGTGATGCCGGGCAGGGAGACCGGTGCGGGGCTGGTGATCTGGAGCCAGGCGGGGTAGGCCGCTGCCGACTCGTCGTTCCAGAAGGTGCCGATGTCGCCGTCGATCGCGTTGCCGGGGACGTAGGTCCGCGGCTTGTTGTCGTTGCCGTTGTTCCCCTCGTGATGTGACGAGGCGGTGGCCGTGGTGCCGGTCGGCCAGCTTGGCCTGGGGAGGGGGGCCGGCCTGTTGAGGACGGCGGTCCCCTTGCCGAGTGCTCCGTTCGGGCGGGTCACGTCACCGGTGGTGGCGACGACGGCGACGGGCTTTACCGTCCTGCTCGACGGTGCCTGCACGTACTGCCGCCAGGAGGGTGAGTCGGCGTGGGCGGACGCCAGGCCAGTGATGCTGGTGGTGGCGGTGAGGGTTGCGGCGAGGAGGACGAGCTGGGACGGACGGAAGCGGCGTGAATGCTGCGGCATGAGGGCTCCAGAGACTCAGCCGGACGCGTCGTGCGCACGGCTGGTGCAGGTGGGTCCGAGCGATAGAACGTTTCAACTCGGTGACGCAGAACCTAAGGTCCGGTAAATCTCTCAGTCAATACACCTGCAAGAAAAAGTTCATATCGGACGCAAGAGGGGATTGAAACCTTTTTGAATCGCGAATGAGAGCCCGGGTCGCCGCACCGGGCGCGGCCGAAGGCCGCAAAGGCGCGCCACGCAAGCGGCACGCCTCAGGCCGGCATGAGGCCCCCCGCCTGAAGGCTGCCGGCCGCCCACTGCGGGCATCGTGAGGGGCACCTTCGCCCTGGGACGGCCCGAGGCTCGGCGCGCCCGCGTCCGGCGGGGATTCGTCCCTGCCCGTCGGGCACCACTGTGAGAGCTCCGGGCGCGCACGTCACGGCCGTGCCGGAGCACGAGGCCGGCCGGGGCGGCCGGCGGACGTGTGCCGCCCGGTCAGCGAGAGCCGAGCGTGGAGCTGCGCACCACCAGTTCGGGCAGCAGGACCACACGACGGTGCTGGTGGGCGTCGGCGCTGTCGCCCGTCTCCTCCAGGAGCATCTCCGCGGCCATCGTGCCCATGGTGAGGGCGGGCTGCCGGACGGAGGTGAGCGGGACGGCCGCGGCGGCCGCGAACTCGATGTCGTCGTAGCCGACGATGGCGAGGTCCTGCGGCACCCGCACGCCGGCTGCGTAGACGGCCTGCAGGACTCCCAGCGCCAGCAGGTCGTTGGCGCAGAAGACCGCCGTGGGGCGCCGGGTGAGCCCGAGCAGCCTGGAGCCTGCATCTCGGCCGGCCGCGACGTTCAGTGCCTCGGTGGGCAGGTCCTGCAGTGCCTCGGGCGGGAGACCGGCCTCGGCGAGCGCGAGCAGTGCGCCGGCGCGGCGGTCCTTGATCTGCTGGAGGTGGCTGGGGCCGCTGACGAAGGCGATGGAACGGTGGCCGGCTGCCGCAAGGTGCCGTACCGCGAGGGCGCCGCCCGCGACGTCGTCGACGGAGACCGAGCACTCGCTGCTCCCGGCCGCGACGCGGTCCACCAGGACGAACGGGATGTGATGGCGTCGGAACGACTCCAGGTTGCGCCCGGTGGCGTCGGCGGGGGTCACCAGCACCCCGCGAACGCGCTGTTCGGCGAACAGGCCGAGGTACTCGGCCTCCTCGGCGGCGCTCTCCCCGCTGTTACACACCATCACCCCGAGCCCCGCCGCGCGTGCGGCCCGCTCGGCGCCGCGGGCGACGTCCACGAAGAAGGGGTTGCCCATGTCGAGGACCAGCAGTGCCATGATCCTGCTCCGGCCGGCGCGCAACTGGCGCGCGGACTCGCTGCGGACGTAGCCGAGACGCTCTATCACCCGCTGGACCCGCACCCGGGTCTCCTCGGACACCATGTCAGGCCGGTTGATCACGTTGGACACCGTGCCCACCGAGACTCCGGCCTCCCGGGCCACATCCTTGATTCCGGCCATGGCTGCCACGAGCCTGTCCTACCTCCTTCGCGGGTTGCCGGAGCCGTGGGGCTCCGGCAACTGTCCATCGTATGGGGTCACCCGTCGTCCGCGCCCTCAGGCTAGGTGGAACACCTCGGGCAGCGGCGCCATCGCGGCGTCGGGCGTGGCGCCGTCCGTGCTCTCGAAGAACTCGGCCATCTGCGCCTGCCAGCGGGTGTTCACGTCGGTGCCGGCCATGGCGGCCCGGGCCCGTTCGAAGTCCTCGGTCTCCAGGTAGCCGACCAGGAGCCCGTCCTCGCGCAGGAACAGCGAGTAGTTGCCCCAGCCGGCCGAGGAGAGCTCGGCGAGCAGGTCGGGCCAGACGTCCCGGTGGCGGCTCCGGTACTCGTCGAGGCGGTCCTGACGCACCTTCAGCAGAAAGCACACACGTTGCACGGTCAACTCCTTCTCGCCGGATGCCGGTTGCCGCCGCCCCTGCACGAGGGCGGCGGCAACCGGTGGGGACGCGGGGCCGGTCAGAAGTCGAACTGGTCGATGTTGGCGGCGTCGAAGACGGTGGGGTCGCCGAGCAGAACCACGCCGTTCGCGCCGACCGTGAAGCTGCCGAGGTCGCCCGCCTTGAACGTCTGCCCCTCGGCACCGCTGATCTGGCCCGAGGCCAGCGCCGTGGCGGCGTAGGCAGCCAGCGCACCGAGCTTGGACGGGTCCCACAGCTCGAACCCCTGGACGGTGCCGTCCTTGACGTAGGCGCGCATGTCGTTGGGGATGCCGAGACCGGTCAGCTTCACCTTGCCCTTGTACTCGGAGCCGGAGAGGTACTGGGCCGCCGCCTTGATGCCCACCGTGGTGGGGGAGATGATCCCGGCGAGGTCCGGGTACTGCTGGATGAGCCCCTGGGTCTGCTGGAAGGAGGTCTGCGCGTCGTCGTTGCCGTAGGCGACCTTGACCAGCTGGATGTCCTTGTAGTCCGGCTTCTTCAGCTCGTCCTTCATGAAGTCGATCCAGGTGTTCTGGTTGGTCGCGGTCTGGGCCGCGGACAGGACGGCTATCTTGCCCTTGCCGCCGATCTGCTTGGCGAGCAGCTGCACCTGGGTGCGGCCCAGCGCCTCCGCGCTCGCCTGCGAGATGAACAGCTGCCGGCAGGCGGCATTGGTGTCGGAGTCGTAGGTCACGACCTTGATGCCGTTCTCCATGGCCTGCTTGAGGGCCGTGCACAGCGCGCCCGGGTCCTGGGCCGACACCGCGATCCCGTGCACCTTCTGCTGGGTGAGGCTGTTGACGTAGGAGACCTGGCCGGCGGTGTCGGTCCCGCTGCTGGTGCCGACCTCCTTGTAGGTCTCGCCGAGGGCCTCCAGCGCCTTCTTGCCCCCGCCGTCCGCGACGGTGAAGTACGGGTTGTTGACCGCCTTGGGCAGGAAAGCGATGGTCAGGCCGTTCTTGGTGGGCGCGTTCGGGTCGGCCGAGCCCTTGACCGCGGGGGCCGACGACGAGGCGCCGGAGCCCTTCGTGGTGCCGCCGCAGGCGCCGAGGCCGAGAGCGAGAACGGAGGTGACGGCGAGGGTGAGGCCGGCGCGGGCGACGGACGTGAGGCTGACGGACATGAGGGGTTCGTCCTCTCTGCTGCGGGGACAGCAGGTGGGCAGGCCGAGGCCTGGGAATGGCGGAGGTGGGGGAAACGGGGGAAGAGGCTCAGGCCGTCCGGGCCGGAGCGGCAGCTTGAGCGGGAGCGGGGGTCGGGCGGCGCCGGGCCTGGGCGGCCACGACCTGCCGGGCGACCCGCGGGCCGAGGACGGAGATCACCAGCAGCACGCCGGTGACCACGATCTGTGACTGCGCCGAGACGTTGACCAGGCTCATCACGTTCTGCAGGGCGCCCAGCAGGAAGACCCCGGCGACGGCGCCGCCCAGCGTGCCCCGGCCGCCGTCGAAGTCGATCCCGCCCAGCAGCACGGCGGCGACGACGGACAGTTCGAGCCCGGTGGCGTTGTCGTAACGTGCGCTGGCGTAGTGCAGCGCCCAGAACACGCCGGTCAGCGAGGCGACGACGCCGGTGGCGACGAACATCGACAGCTTCAGACGCCGCACCCGGATGCCGGCGAACCTCGCGGCCTCCTGCGAGGCGCCGATCGCGAACAGCGATCGGCCGATCGGCGTGGCGTGCAGGACGACGACCGCGACGAGCAGCAGCACCGCCCAGGGGATCGCGGCGTAGGGGACGAAGGTGCCCGCGATCCGGCCCGCACCGAAGTCCAGGTACTGCTGCGGGAAGTCGGTGACCGAGTTCGCACCCAGGACGATCTGCGCGATGCCACGGTACGCCGCCAGCGTCCCGATGGTGACAGCCAGTGAGGGCAGGCCCAGCCTGGTCACCAGCAGGCCGTTCACCAGACCGCAGACGACGCCCAGCCCGACGCAGATCGGGATGATGACCTCGATGGCCGTCCCGCTGTTCCACAGCGCGCCCATCACCGCGCCGGAGAGCCCCGCCGTGGACCCCACCGACAGGTCGATCTCGCCGGAGACCACCAGCATCGTCATGGGCAGCGCGATCATCGCGATCGGAAGGGTGTTCCCGATCAGGAAGGACAGGTTCAGTGCGTTGTCGAAGTTGTCCACGAAGGAGAAGGAGCAGAGCAGCAGGACCACCAGCATCGCCCCGACGGCGGTGTCCCAGCGGACGGCTCCGCGCAGGCGGGAGCCGGTCGAGATGTCAGCCATGGCGAGCACTCCTTGTCTCCGCTGCCCTCTTTCGCAGCGCGCCCGCGACCCGCAGGGCCACGACCCGGTCGACGGCGATGGCGAGGAGCAGCAGGATTCCGTCGATGGCCTGCACCCAGACCGAGCTGACGCCGATCGAGGGCAGGACGCTGTTGATGGACGTGAGTAGCAGCGCGCCCAGGGCGACGCCGTAGACACTGCCGGAGCCACCGGTGAAGGCGACGCCGCCGACGACCACCGCACTGACCACGGTGAGCTCGAAGCCGCTGCCGGTGGCGGAGTCGACGTTCCCGAAACGGGCCAGGTACAGCGCCCCGGCCAGGCCCGCGAGCGCTCCGCAGACGACGTACGCCGCGAGAATGCGCCGGCGCACGGGCACACCGGCCAGCCGTGCGGCCTCGGGGTTGGAACCCAGGGCGTAGAACTGCCTGCCGCTGCGGTAGTTGCGCAGGTAGTAGGCGACCGCGGCCAGGACCAGAGCCGCCAGGACCGCCAGGTAGGGCAGCACGCTCAGGCCATCCCGGCCGAAGGCGGTGAACCCGGAGGGCAGGTCACTCGCGGTGATCTGCCGGGAGCCGACCCAGATCGAGGCGGCCCCGCGGATGATGTAGAGCGTGCCCAGGGTGACGACCAGCGCCGGCACCTGTCCGATGCTCACCAGCATCCCGTTCAGTGCCCCGAAGGCTGCGCCCAGGGCGGCGGCGAGCAGGACCGCGAGGACGGGGTTGCCGCCGGACTGCAGGAACGTGCCCGCGGCGAAGGCGGAGACGCCGAGGACCGAGCCGACTGACAGGTCGACGTTGCGGGTGATCACCACCATCGCCTCGCCGACGGCGACCAGCAGCAGGATGGTCGCGTTCAGCAGCAGGTCCTTGACGCCCTGCTGGGACAGGAAGGCGCTGTTCTCGATCTGGGTGGCGGTCAGCATCACCACGAGGACGGCGAGGATGGCGAGTTCGCGCATCTTCAGCACCCGGTCGAGCAGTGTCCGGGGTGCTGGTCTCGCGACCTCGACGGACTGCAGGGTCGTCATGCCGCCCTCCTTGTGGCGCCGGTGGCCGCGGCCATCACGGACTGCTCGCTCGCTTCGGCCCTGGGTATGTCGGCGGCGATCCGGCCTTCGTGCATGACCAGCACCCGGTCGGCCATGCCGAGGATCTCCGGCAGGTCGGAGGAGATCATCAGCACCGCAACGCCGCTCGCCGCGAGCTGTGACAGGAGCCGGTGGACCTCGGCCTTCGTGCCGACGTCGATGCCGCGCGTCGGCTCGTCGACGATCAGGACGTCGGGGGAGGTGGCCAGCCACTTGGCCAGGACGACTTTCTGCTGGTTGCCGCCGGACAGTGTGCCTACGACATCGGCCAGCCTGGCGTACTTGACCTGCAGCTTCGCCGCCCAGTCGACGGCGCGGCGGCGTTCGCCGCCCCGGTCCATCAGGCCGACGCGCGAGGTCTCCGGAAGGCCGGTGAGTCCGATGTTGCGTTCGATGGACATGTCCATCACCAGGCCCTGTGCGCGCCGGTCCTCCGGGACCAGTGCGACACCGGCGGCCATGGCCAGGCTGGGCGCGCCGGGCTTGAGCGCCTGCCCGCAGACCTCGACCTCACCGCCGTCCCAGCGGTCCACGCCGAACACCGCCCGCGCCACCTCGCTGCGCCCCGCGCCGACCAGTCCGGCCAGGCCGACGATCTCGCCGCGACGCACCTCGAAGGAAACGTCGGTGAAGACGCCCTCCCGGGTCAGCCGGCGCACGCTGAGCATCACCTCGCCGATCTCCGCGGTCTCCTTGGGGTAGAGGTCGGCCAGGTCGCGCCCGACCATGCGGCGGATCAGGTCGCTCTCGTCGAGTCCTTCGACGGGCTCGCTGGCGATCCAGGTTCCGTCCCGCAGGGTGGTGACCCGCTGGCAGAGGGCGAAGACCTCCTCCAGCCGGTGGGAGATGAACAGCACGGCGGCGCCCTGCTCGCGCAGTTTCCGCACGACGCCGAAGAGGCGGGCCACCTCGCTGCCGGTGAGGGCGGCGGTGGGCTCGTCCATGATCAGGACGCGGGCGTCGAAGGACAGCGCCTTGGCTATCTCGACGAGTTGCTGGTCGGCGATGGACAGGCCGCGGGCGGGCTGGTCGGGGTCCAGGTCGACGCCCAGCCGCTTGAACAGCCCGGCGGTCGCGTCGCGGACGGCCCGGTGGTCCACCCGGCCGAGCGAGCGGCGGGGCTGGCGGCCCATGAAGATGTTCTCGGCCACCGACAGGTCGGGGAAGAGGGTCGGTTCCTGGTAGATGACGGCCACGCCCGCGTCCCTGGCGTCGGCCGGGCCGTTAAAGACGACTGGCTCGCCGTCCAACAGCACGCTGCCTTCGTCCGGTCGGTGCACTCCGGCCAGGGTCTTGATCAGCGTCGACTTGCCCGCGCCGTTCTCGCCGGCGAGGGCGTGCGCCTCTCCTGCGTAGAGGTGCAGGGAGACACCGCGCAGGGCGCGCACCATGCCGAAGGACTTGCTCACCCCCTCGAGCGCGAGTACCGGAACCAGGTCCGGGTTGGGGTGGATCATGGGGATTCTCCTGGCTCTCCGAACCTGACGGCCCGGGGGATGAAATGTTTCAAGGAAGTTGCCGTGAAGTTAGCTGCGCCCTGCAAGGGCGTCAAGAGATGCTTCCGGGTCGACCCTCGCTCGCCATGCTTGTGAGCATCTCGGGTCGACTGTTCCAGGTGCTCCGACCTGCGGGAAGATGTCCCCATCGTGGGACTGGGATTGATTGACACGATTCAATAACGTCACTCGTTTCAGGTGCTTTATGGCGGTCTCGGCATGGGCGGCGGCGCCCGACGGCCGCCCGTTCGCGCGGCGGGCTCGGGCGCAGGGGCGATCGTCGACATGGCGGCGGCTGCCTCGGCCCCGTCCGACAGGGTGCCTTCGGGGCGCCTTCCGGAGTGCCCGCCCCCGCCGCGTGGGCGCTGCGGTCCGGCGCGGGTGAATCGCGTGGCTACTCCGGCGGCGGGGCGATCCCTTGTGGGTCGACCGGACATCTGGCCTGGTCGCAAAGGTTTTCCGCCGGGCGGCTTGCCCTCGTTCCTCGGCCCCGTCCGTCGGCGGCCCGCCCCGTTAGTCATGAGCCATCGCCGGACTCGTGCGCGATCCTCGGCCCCGTCGCGTCCGGGCCCGACCTCTTGACGGACCTTCTGGAGGCGAGTAGCTTCCGAATCCTGAAACGATTCATGGCGTTCATCGGCGCACCGCCGAATGGGCGCCGTCACAGGAGGTGTCAATGTCTGACTTGGCGGCGGTCAAGGCGGCGCTCAAGGTCCAGCGGATCGAGACCCCGTCGTGGGGCTACGGAAATTCCGGGACCAGGTTCAAGGTGTTCACCCAGCCGGGCGTGCCACGAGACCCCTACGAGAAGCTGGCGGACGCGGCGCAGGTACATGCCGCCACCGGGGTGGCCCCCCAGGTGTCGCTGCACATCCCCTGGGACCGGGTCGACGACTACGGCAGGCTGGCGCAGTACGCGGACGGCCTCGGGGTACGGATCGGGGCGATCAACGCCAACGTGTTCCAGGACGACGAGTACAAGCTGGGCTCGGTGACGAACGCGGACTCGGCGGTACGCCGCAAGGCGGTCGACCACCTGCTGGAGTGCGTCGACGTCATGGACGCGACCGGTTCACGCGACCTGAAGCTGTGGTTCTCCGACGGCACCAACTACCCCGGCCAGGACGACGTGGTGACCCGCCAGGGCCGCCTGTCCGAGGCCCTCACCGAGGTGTACGCACGGCTGGGCGAAGAGCAGCGCATCCTGCTGGAGTACAAGCTGTTCGAACCCGCCTTCTACACCATGGACGTACCCGACTGGGGCACCGCCTACGCACACTGCCTGAAGCTCGGTCACAAGGCCCAGGTCGTCGTCGACACCGGGCACCACGCGCCCGGTACCAACATCGAGTTCATCGTGGCCCTCCTGCTGGCCGAGGGGAGGCTGGGCGGCTTCGACTTCAACTCCCGCTTCTACGCGGACGACGACCTGATGGTCGGCTCGGCCGACCCGTTCCAGCTGTTCCGGATCCTGCACGAGGTCGTCAAGAACGGCGGCTTCGACGAGGCGGCCGGCGTCGCGTTCATGCTCGACCAGTGCCACAACATCGAGGCGAAGATCCCCGCGGTCATCCGCTCGGTGATGAACGTCCAGGAGGCGACGGCCAAGGCGCTGGTGGTGGACCTGGACGCGCTGCGCGCCGCCCAGCAGGCCGGCGACGTGCTGGGTGCGAACGCCGTGCTGATGGACGCCTACAACACCGACGTCCGCCCGCTGCTGGCCGAGGTCCGCGCGGAGCAAGGCCTCGACCCGGACCCCGTCGCCGCCTACCGCGCCACCGGCTGGGCCGAGCGGACCGCCGCCGAGCGGGTCGGCGGTACCCAGGCCGGCTGGGGCGCATAGCCGCCTCCCCGCTCTCCCGCCTCCGCTGTGACCGCTTCACGAAGGACTGCCATGACTGCAACGCTCCACCCCGAGGCCGCCGCGCTGCTGGCGCGTTCCAACCGGCTCGGCGCCGACCCCCGTAACACCAACTACGCCGGCGGCAACACCTCCGCCAAGGCGACCGTCGCCGACCCGGCCACGGGACAGCCGGTGGAACTGGTGTGGGTCAAGGGCTCCGGCGGCGACCTCGGCACCCTGACCGGGTCCGGGCTGGCGGCGCTTCGCCTGGACCGCCTGCACGCGCTGGCCGCCACCTACCCGGGGGTCGAACGCGAGGACGAGATGGTCGCCGCGTTCGACTACTGCCTGCACGGGCGCGGGGGAGCGACGCCGTCGATCGACACCGCGATGCACGGCCTGGTCGACGCCGCCCACGTGGACCACCTGCACCCCGACTCCGGCATCGCGCTGGCCACGGCCGCCGACGGCGAGAAGCTGACCGCCGAGTGCTTCGGCGACCTGGTGGTATGGGTGCCCTGGCGCCGCCCCGGCTTCCAACTGGGCCTGGACATCGCCGCCGTCAAGGCCGCCAACCCGCAGGCGGTCGGCTGCGTCCTGGGCGGCCACGGCATCACCGCGTGGGGCGACACCAGCGACGAGGCCGAGGCGAACTCGCTGTACATCATCCGCACCGCCGAGCGGTTCCTCGCCGAGCACGGAAAGCCGGAGCCCTTCGGCCCACTGCTCGCGGGCCACGCGCCGCTGCCCGAGGCCGGCCGGCGCGAGCGCGCCGCCGCACTCGCCCCGCTCGTCCGCGGCCTCGCCTCCACCGACCGCCCGCAGGTGGCCCACTTCACCGACATCGCGCCGGTCCTCGACTTCCTCGCCCGCACCGAGCACCCCCGCCTGGCGGCACTGGGCACCTCCTGCCCCGACCACTTCCTGCGCACCAAAGTCCGGCCGCTGGTCCTGGACCTGCCCGCGGAAGCACCGCTGGAGCAGGCCGCCGCGAGACTGCGCGAGCTGCACGAGCAGTACCGCGAGGAGTACACCGCCTACTACCTGCGCCACGCCACCCCCGACTCCCCGCCGATGCGCGGCGCGGACCCGGCCGTCGTGCTGGTACCCGGCGTGGGCATGTTCTCCTTCGGCAAGGACAAGCAGACCGCGCGGGTCGCCGGCGAGTTCTACCTCAACGCGATCAACGTGATGCGCGGCGCCGAGTCCGTCTCCTCCTACACCCCGATCGAGGAAGCCGAGAAGTTCCGGATCGAGTACTGGGCGCTGGAGGAAGCCAAACTGCGACAGCTGCCCGCGCCCAAGCCGCTGGCGGCCCGCGTCGCACTCGTGACCGGCGCGGGCTCGGGCATCGGCCGGGCGATCGCCCGCCGCTTGGTGGCCGAAGGCGCCTGCGTGGTCGTCGCCGACCTCGACGGCGAGAGTGCCGCCGCCGTCGCCGAGGAGCTCGGCGGCCCGGACAAGGCCGTCGCCGTCACCGTCGACGTCACCTCCGAGGAGCGGATCACCGCGGCCTTCCAGGCTGCGGCCCTCGCCTTCGGCGGCGTCGACCTGGTCGTCAACAACGCCGGCATCTCCATCTCCAAGCCGCTGCTGGAGACCACCGCCCGGGACTGGGACGTGCAGCACGACATCATGGCCCGCGGCTCCTTCCTCGTCTCCCGGGAGGCCGCCCGCGTCATGATCGAGCAGAAGATGGGCGGCGACATCGTCTACATCGCCTCCAAGAACGCGGTGTTCGCGGGCCCGAACAACATCGCCTACTCCGCCACCAAGGCCGACCAGGCGCACCAGGTCCGCCTGCTGGCCGCCGAGCTCGGCGAGCACGGCATCCGCGTCAACGGCATCAACCCCGACGGCGTGGTGCGCGGCTCCGGCATCTTCGCCGGCGGCTGGGGCAGCCGACGCGCGGCCGTCTACGGCGTCGAGGAGGACAAGCTCGGCGAGTTCTACGCCCAGCGCACCCTGCTCAAGCGCGAGGTCCTGCCCGAACACGTCGCCGCCGCCGTCTTCGCTCTGACCGGCGGCGACCTCACCCACACCACCGGCCTCCACATCCCCGTCGACGCCGGCGTCGCGGCAGCGTTCCTGCGCTGACCCCCTGATCGCTCCGGGGGCCTCGCCCACGGCCGCCACCGTCGGCGCGCGACCCTCCCCCGGGCGCGCCGACGACTGCCACCGTCGGCGCGGCCCCCGGAGCCCACCCCACCCTGCACGCCCACCGCGTGCGCCCCGACCGTCGAACCGCTGGATACCAGGTGCCCGTGTGACCTCCACGACCGCTTCCCCCGCCCACCCCGCCGTCTTCGCGGCCGTCGACCTCGGCGCCACCAGCGGCCGGGTGGTCCTCGGCCGGGTGGGGGAGAACCACCTCGACCTGACCGAGGTCCACCGCTTCGCCAACCGCCCCGTCCGGCTCCCCTCCGGCCTGCACTGGGACATCCTCGCCCTCCACCAGGGCATTCTGGACGGCCTGCGCGCGGCCGCCCGGAGCGGCCCCCCGGTGGTCTCCGTCGGCGTGGACACCTGGGCGGTGGACTACGCCCTGCTCGACTCCACCGGCGCCCTCCTCGGCAATCCCCACCACTACCGCGACGAGCGCACCCACGACGCGGCCCGGCGGATCCACCGCCACGTCGGCCCGGCCGAGCTCTACCGGACGACCGGCCTGCAGCACCTCGACTTCAACACCGTCTACCAACTGGCCGCCGCCCAGGACACCCCACAACTACGGGCCGCACACCGGCTGCTGCTCATCCCCGACCTCGTCGCCTACTGGCTGACCGGCCAGCTCGGCGCGGAGGAGACCAACGCCTCCACCACCGGGCTCTATGACGCACGGACCCGCCAGTGGTCACCCACCCTGCTGAAGGCCGCCGGCGTACCCGCCGACCTCATGGCGCCGCTGCGCCGGCCCGGCGACACCATCGGCACCCTCCTCCCGTACGTCTCGGAGCACACCGGGCTGCCCCGCGACACACCGGTCACCGCCGTCGCCTCGCACGACACCGCCTCCGCCGTCGTCGCCGTCCCGGCCTCCGACCCCGCCTTCGCCTACATCTCCTGCGGTACCTGGTCCCTGGCCGGACTGGAACTCGACGCCCCCGTGCTCACCGAAGCCTCACGGGCCGCCAACTTCACCAACGAACTCGGCATCGACGACACCGTCCGCTACCTGCGCAACATCATGGGCCTGTGGCTGCTAAGCGAGACCCAGCGAACCTGGCAGGCCCAGGGCCGCCCCTGGGAGCTGGAGCCGCTGCTCGCCCGGGCCGCCACCGCGGAGCCATTCGCCGCGGTGATCGACCCGGACGCCCCCGAGTTCCTGGCCCCCGGCGACATGCCCGCCCGGATCGCCGAGTACTGCGGGCGCACCAGCCAGAAACCGCCGGCCGACCCCGCCTCCCTGGTGCGCACCATCCTCGAAGCCCTCGCCCTCGCCCACGCTAGAACGCTGCGAGCCGCAGCCGCCCTGGCCGGCCGCGACATCGCCGTCGTGCACCTCGTCGGCGGCGGCAGCCGCAATGCCCTCCTTTGCCAGCTCACCGCCGACGCCCTCGGACTGCCGGTCGTCGCAGGCCCCGCCGAGGCCACCGCCCTCGGCAACATCCTCGTCCAGGCCCGCACCGCGGGCAGCGTCCGCGACCTGGCGCAGATGCGCAAGCTCGTCGCCGACACCCAGCACCTGCGCCACTACCTGCCCCGAGGCACTCCCACCCCCTGGCACGCCGCCGCCGCCCGCATCGGCCTGGCCTGACTGCGGCCCGAACCCCAAGGAGCAAGCGATGCGCGTCGCCCTCTTCCTGACCTGCGTCAACGACGCGCTCTACCCCCGAACCGGCCGGGCCGTGGTCACACTGCTGGAGCGCCTCGGCGTCGAGGTGGACTTCCCCGCAGCGCAGACGTGTTGCGGGCAGCCGCAGTACAACACCGGCTACCGCCGCGAAACCGAACCCCTGCTGCGCCGCACCGCCGCCGCCTTCGAAGGCTACGACTACATCGTCAGCCCCTCCGGATCCTGCACCGCGATGATCCGCGACGGCTACCCGCGCGTGGGTTCCCACGCCGAGGCGGATGGGCGCGGGAGCGAACTGGCCGACGCCGCCGCCTCCCTCGCCTCCCGCACCTACGAGTTGACCGAGTTCCTCACAGACGTCTTGGAGGTCGAGGACGTCGGCGCCCACTACCCCCACAAGGTCACCTACCACCCCTCCTGCCACGGCATGCGGATGCTCGGCCTGGGCAGCCGCCCCACCCGCCTCCTGCGCGCGGTCAAAGGCCTCGAACTGGTGGAACTGCCCGGCGCCGAGGAGTGCTGCGGCTTCGGCGGCACCTTCTCGGTCAAGAACCCCCACGTCTCCGCCGCCATGGGCCAGGACAAAGCGCGCAACGCCGTCGCCACCGGCGCCCAGGTGCTGTGCGGCGCCGACAACTCCTGCCTGATGCACATCTCCGGGGTGCTGCGCCGCCTCGACGCCCCCACGGACGCCGTGCACATCGCCGAGATCCTGGCCGCCACCGAACAGGAGACCCACCTGTGAGCAGCACCCACCTCGGCATGCCGTCCTTCCCCGACGCGGCCAGGGCATCCACCCAGGACACCCGGCTGCGCGCCAACATGACCCGGGCCACCCGCACGATCCGGGACAAACGGGCCGGCGCCGTCGCCGAACTCGACGACTGGGCACAGCTGCGCAACGCCGGAAAGCAGATCAAGGACCAGGTGCTGCGCCACCTGGACGCCTACCTACCGCAGGTGGAGGAAAAGGTCACCGCGGCCGGCGGCACCGTGCACTGGGCGGCGGACGCCGCCGAGGCGAACCGGATCGTCACGGACCTGGTCAAGGCCACCGGTGAGACGGAGGTCGTCAAGGTCAAGTCCATGGCCACCCAGGAGATCGGCCTGAACGAAGCCCTCGCTGAGCACGGCATCACCGCGTACGAGACCGACCTGGCCGAGCTGATCGTCCAGCTCGGCGACGACCGCCCCTCGCACATCCTGGTCCCCGCGATTCACCGCAACCGGGCCGAGGTCCGCGACATCTTCACCGGTGAGATGGGCCGCTGGGGCCGGCCCGCCCCCGAAGGCCTGACCGACCGCCCCGCAGACCTGGCCGACGCCGCCCGCCTGCACCTGCGCGAGAGGTTCCTGCGCGCCAAGGTCGCCGTCTCCGGAGCGAACTTCATCGTCGCCGACACCGGAACGCTCGTCGTCGTCGAGTCCGAGGGAAACGGCCGCATGTGCCTGACCCTCCCGGAGACCCTGATCTCCGTCGTCGGCATCGAGAAGATCATCCCCACCTTCCAGGACCTCGAAGTCTTCCTCCAACTCCTGCCGCGTTCCTCCACCGCGGAGCGGATGAACCCCTACACCTCCATGTGGACCGGCACCACCGCCGGGGACGGCCCCAGCGCCTTCCACCTGGTGCTGCTCGACAACGGCCGCACCGCCACACTCGCGGACGAGGTCGGCCGCCAGGCCCTGCGCTGCATCCGCTGCTCCGCCTGCCTGAACGTCTGCCCCGTCTACGAGCGCGCCGGCGGCCACGCCTACGGCAGCGTCTACCCGGGCCCGATCGGCGCCATCCTCAACCCCCTGCTGCGCGGCACCGCCAGCGACGTCGACGCTTCGCTGCCCTACGCCTCCACCCTGTGCGGCGCTTGCTACGAGGTCTGCCCCGTCGCGATCGACATCCCGGAGGTCCTGGTCCACCTGCGCGAACAGGTCGTCGAGCAGCACCCCGAGGAGCACCGCGCAGAACGCGCGGCCGTCAAGGCCGCCACCTGGCTCCTCGACCACCCGGCCGCCTTCGCCCTCGCCGAGCGCGCCGGCTCCAAGACCCGCAAACTCCACCCCCGTACCCTGCCCGTTCCCCCGGTCAAGGCCTGGACCGATTCGCGCGACCTGCCCGAATTCCCCCAAGAACCGTTCCGCGACTGGTGGAAGAAGAACCGACGATGACCACACCATCCGCAACCAGCCCGACATCACGCGAACGGATCCTCCAGAGCATCCGCGATGCCCTCGCCGGCGCGGGCGAGGCCGCACCTGTTGATCGCGGTTACGCCGAGGCCCACGTTCCGGACGACCCCGCTGCCCTTCTCGCTCTCCTGGCCGACAACCTCCAGGACTACCGCGCTCGTGTTCACCGTGCCGGGACGCGCGAGCTCCCGGGCCTGATCGCCCGGCTGCTGGCCGACCGCGACGTGCGCACGCTCGTCCTGCCCCCAGGCGTACCGGAGTTCTGGACCACTGCCACAGACGTCGACCTGCTTGTCGACGACCCTGAGGACCTGCTGACGACATGCCGGCTGGACGCCGTCGAAGCAGTCCTGACCGGCTGCACCCTGGCGATCGCCGAGACCGGCACCATCGTCCTGGACGGCGGCCCGGGGCAGGGGCGCCGCGTGCTCACCCTCGTCCCCGATCACCACATCTGCGTGGTCCGGGCTCCCGAACAGATCGTCGCCTCGTTGCCACTGGCCATGCACCGTCTGGACCCCACCCGGCCGCTCACTTGGATATCCGGGCCCTCCGCCACCAGCGACATCGAACTCGAACGAGTGGAAGGCGTACACGGCCCCCGCACCCTCGACATCATCCTGCCCGCCTGATCGAAGGCCTCCTGAGGCAGCGGGCGCCGCCCGGTCGGCCCACCGCACCGGCTCCCACCCTGATGATCCGGCACGGGCGACCGAGCGGGCGCTCCCTGCGGGGGCGCCTGCCCGTCCTGGCCGTCGTGCCTCCGCGCTCCCCCCGGTCCGGTCGTAGTCACGCCGTCCGTCCACCGGTGCCGTTGCGCTGCCGTCCGCCGGTCCGTCCGCTCGGGTCTTCTCCGTCGTGTTCCAGGCTGCCGCAGATCAGTGGGCGTGCCGTACGGCCCTCGCCTGCGGGTGCGGTGGTATGCCAGGCGGCGCCGGTCAGGGGGTGCGGCCCGCCGCGACGGCCCGGTCCGGCCGCGCCGGCGTGCCCGGACCCTGGCGCAGGACGAGCCCTAGCTGGTCCGGTCCGGTCTGGTGCGTGGGCTGCTCCGTGCCGGGCCCGCGCGCCTTCCGTAGTTCCCCACGTGGTCAGCGGATACGCAGACAGGAACCGTTCAGCGGGCCGAGCCTGTGGATGTTGCGGAGGGTGCAGCGAACGGCGCTGCCGGCTGGCTCGGCATCGGATGCGATTGCCTAAAGGAGCACGCCGGTGACGGCGATGAACGCAGCGGTCATCAGTACGGCCGGGATCCGGTTGTGCGGGTCCTGTTCCTGGTGCGGGACGTCCGGTTCGCGCGGGGGACCTTCCAGGCGGTGTGTCTCCTGGAGCGTGTCATGCCCGACTGGTTCTGACGTGCCTCGCGCGCCCTCCCGCACGCTCTGCCGCGACGCCCGACGAGGCGGCAAGTCTTGGTCTCGGGATCACTCGGACTGAAGGCCTCGGCGTCGGGAGGGGGCGGCTCCACCTGCCGCTGCGGATCCGAGCTCAGGACGCCTCGCGTTCGTCCGGCTGATCATCCAGATGCAGGACAACGGCTACCTAGGGCCTATTTGGAGTCGTGATCATGTGGCGGGGTCGAGGCTGCGCATCCAGATGATGGATCCGCGTAGTTGGAGCCCCGCCATGTAGCTCTCGGGTGTTTTGTCGCATCGGGTGGCCAGGCCCGGATCTTGTTGATGCAGCGCTCCACCGTGTTGCGCTCCTTGTACTGCTCGGCATCGTGGGAGACGGGTCGGCCGCCAGCGCTGCCGCGCTTCTTGCGGTTGGCGGCCTGGTCGGCCTTCTCCGGTATCACCGCCTTGATCCCGCGTCTGCGCAGGTAGGCGCGGTTGGCCCGCGAGGAGTAGGCCTTATCGGCGGCGACCGCGTCGGGCCGGGTACGCGGACGGCCGAGCGGCCCTCGCACCTTGACCTTCTCCAGCACCGCGACGAACCGCGGGCTGTCGGCGGCCTGCCCCGGCGTGAGCACGAAGGCCAGTGGGCGGCAGCGCCAGTCCGCGCGAGGTGGACCTTGCAGGTGAGATCGCCGCGAGAACGCGCGAGCTCCGCGGCCCTGAGCCGGGCCCGGCGGCGCCGACGCAGCCGTCGACGCTCGGCGCGATCCGCCTCAAGCAACACCGCCTCGACGGTCACCGGGGCGGTTTGCCCGGTTTCTGCTGCCCCTATTCCTCCGCTGCTGCCTCCTCCAGGGCCGCCAGCACCTCGGGGCCCACCACCATCCCGGCCGCGTCGTGGTGCGTGCGGGCCACCGTGGAGTCCACACTGACCAGCGACATGTCCGCCTGTCCACGCCGGGCGGCCTCGGCGAACATCGCCTCCATCAGCGCGGCGAACACGCCGCCGTCGCGCCACTGGGCGAAGCGGTCGTAGACCGTCTGCCAGGCCCCGAACCGCGCCGGCATCTCCCGCCACCTGCCGCCACTGCGGAACTTCCAAATGACGCCCTCGAACTGTTCGCGCAGATGCTGCGGATAGGGGCCATACCGGCCGATCGGCAGGAACGGCTCAACCAGCCCCCACTCGCTGTCACTCAGTTCGCATCGCGTCGCGTCACAGCAGTGTTCTACCAGCCCCGCCCGGCCCGCGGCAGGCGAACCAGGCAATTAATCACAACTCCAAACAGACCCTCGCGGCCCCGGCAACTGGGTCGTACCGTCGGCCCGCCATGTTGCCCCGTCGGTGAGATCCTTCCGGGCCACCGACTTCAACCACAGCCGTTCGGTGAAGCCGGTCAGAGCTTCAGCACACTCGGCCCTGTCCTGTCCGTGCTCCCGCGGCCTTGCCAGTCGGCGACGCTCAATGCGTAGCCGGTTCCCGCAGCAACCTCGTTGCCGGGCCGACGGGCTCAGGCAAGGAAACTGGGGCCGTCGAGACGGCCGCCGCCGGTCAGTTCCATGACGGCCTCCAGGAGTGCGCCGAGGTCCTGCAGGTCGTCGAGTACCCGGTCGGCGCCGGCTACGGCCAGCTGCGGCACGGAGGTGGTGCCTGAGGCGATGGCGATCACCCTGGCGCCGCCCTCGGCGCCGGTTCGCACGTCCTCCAGCGAGTCGCCGATGATCACCGTGTTCGCAGGACCGAAGGCAGTGTCGTAGCGATCGGCGGCGCGGCGTTGGGCGATGCCGACCAGGGCCGGCCGATGAGAGTCGTCGGAGGCGAAGCCTCCGACGCTCAGATCCACATACCGCTCAAGATCGAAAGCGCCGAGCTTGATGGCCGCGCTCTGCTGAAGGTTGCCGGGTGAGTTCAACCGGTGGTTGCAACACCAGGCTGTTGTAGTGAGCGTAGCTGTTCCTCGAACACCTCGGTCGGCGTCCGCCAGCCGAGGACTTCCGGGGCCGGTTGTTGATCGCCAGCGCGACGGCTTGGAGGTCCTGGGACGACCACCGGGAGAGATCGGTGCCCTTCGGGAAGTACTGACGCAGCAGTCCGTTTGTGTTCTCGTTCGTCGGTCGCTGCCAGGGTGAGTGCGGATCGGCGAAGAACACCTTCATCCCGGTATCGAGAGTGAGCTGGGCATGGCCGGAGAGTTCTTTCCCCCGATCCCAGGTGAGGGTCTTGCGTAATTGCTCGGGCAGCTTCGACATCGACTTGGTGAGCGCCGCGTTCATCGCGATCGCGCCGTAACCCCCGAGCGAGGTGCCGTTCTTCACCGGTGGGTTCTCGCCCCAGCCTTCGAGCCGGGGCAGGTGCACCAGGAGCGTGGAGCGGCTGCTGCGCTCGACAAGTGTGCCGATCGCGGAGCGGCCCGTCCCGATGATCAAATCACCTTCCCAGTGTCCGGGGACCGCGCGGTCCCCAGCCTCGGCGGGGCATTCGCTGAGGACGACGTCCGCGGTGACATGCCCTTGCGGCTTGTTCTGCGACCGCCCACGGGGAGTCCGCAGTGCCCGGCCGGTACGCAGACACGTGACCAGCTCCCGCTTGAGCGCACCGCGGCCTTCGATGAACAGCGCCTGTTAGATCGCTTCGTGGCTGATCCGCATGGACCCATCATCGGGGAAGTCGAGTTCAAGCCGGCGCGAGATCTGCTCCGGACTCCACGCCGTCGCCCATCTTCTGTCCTGCCGGTGCGGCTTGTTCAGCCCCTTCCACACGGGCGTCCTGGGCCCGGTGACGATCGTGCCGTCGGGACGACGGACACTGCCGGCGAGCCGTTCCTGCACGTATTCGCGCAGCCTGTCGTTGCCTGCGAGCTTGGCTGTTCCCGGTCGCTTCGCGGCCTGCTGTACTTTCCACTGAGCGACCGTGGCCCGGTACTCCTGCCGCCCGCCGCGAGTGGCGGCGTTGCGGCGCAACTCGCGCGAGATCGTCCCTGGGTCACGCCCGATCGCTCGGGCGATCTCTCGCACGCCCTTGTCCTGTGCCCGCAGGATCGCGATCTCCTCTCGCTCCTCGAAGAACAGATAGCGGCCGGTGGCCTCGGCCAGGGAGATCGGCGGCATGCCGCCAGCGTGACGGAACCACCGAGCACCGACCGGCCACGACACCCCGACCGCCAGCGATGCCTCAGCCGTCGTGACACCCGTGGCGATCAGCCGCCAGAACTGCCGCTGCACCACCCTCGACGGATCAGGCCGACCAGGCGAACGCATCGCAGGCCTCAGCGCCCGGTCAGCACGCCACTGACGCCGAAGCCCCTCGGGCGCATCGCCAGACTTCCTGATCCAGTCCTCCGTAGCGATCTTGAACACCTCCGAAATCAAGGTGTTGCGACGACCGATTGAATCCGCCAGCGCCCACTTCCATCGGTGACGACAACAAAGGACTGCAGCCCACCCCACTTCCCGTCCGAGACGAATCCGAAAGGTGACTTGGTCATACCGAGCCGCTCCGCGGCCAGGCCGGCCCGTCGCCCTCCCTGCCCTCCCCGCCATCACCAACCTCACCCCCACACCGGGTCGACACCACTGTGATCGCCAAGTTCGGCCCTCCACCAGTGGAGCCTGGAATCCCGGCACTGTCCGCTACACAGCCACAGCCGCCGGCTGCGGCAGCACCCACGGCCCCAGCTGCCCGAAACCTCTCGGGCCACTGACCAGCCGAACGGGTGAAAATCCGGCGACGGCTACACCCTGCGCGAGCTCCTCACCCACGAGGGCATCCGCAGCCACCTCGACCCCCGCCCGGGCGAGACGCTCGAACGAACTCGTACCGCCTGCGCACTGGACTCCATGGCCCTGCCAGCCACCCTGCACAGGCGGGCGGAGGAAGCCTCCGCCCGTGCTCGGACAGTGATCGAAAAGTCCCCGTTCGACCCGAACACGCCCGGAGGAAACCCACTTGAACGAACCATCCGCACAGCACCATCATCAACGCCTGCTGGAACCGCCATCCTCTTCAACTGACCCTTCCAAAAAGCGACTTACCGCTTCGGCCGATCGCCGCGGCGCTCTGCGCAGCGCGCCCACCCGTCCGGAAGGCCACCGGACAGTTAACCGATCCATCGATCTTCGAACACCAGGGGACAGCTTGACCACCGCAACGACGGCAGAGCCCACCGCTGACCCGACACCCGAAGACATGGCCCTCCGGTTCGCCGGCGCCGACGTCGAACTCGCCTCCGGACAGGCCCTGACCATGCGCAGCGTCGCGCGCCGTCTGCCCGCTCTGGTGCGCCGTGTGCTGGCGATGGCGTGGGAGCGTGACCGGGCGGCGCTGGCGGTCCTGCTCGTCGCTCAGGCCGTGTCGGGTGTCGCCGGGGCGTTCGGGCTGCTGGCGACGACCGCGATGATCCAGGCCCTGGTTACGTCCGGTGACCTGGCGGCGAACCTGGGGCACGCCGTGCCGTCCGTCGCGGTGCTGGCTTCGATGGCCGCGACCCGGGCGGTGCTGGGGAACGTGGTGCGGGCCATGTCGGAGCGGATCGGTCCGAAGCTCTCGCGGGCCGCCGAGCGCAAGCTCGTCACGACGGGGACGGGCGCGGAGTACGCGGCCTATGACAACCCCGGCTACAACGACCGGTGGGAGGCGGCGGACCGCGGGGCGAACACGGCCCGCGACCTCCTCGGTGACACGCAGAACATGATCGCCTCGCTGGCGTCGGTGGCCGCCGCGGCGGCCGTGCTCTGCACGGTCCACCCGCTCCTGCTGGTCCTCCTGCTGGTCGCGGCGCTGCCCCAGTTGGCCGCCGGTGTGATGAGCGCGCGGATCTACTACATGGCGTTCTTCTCGACCTGGGCGCTGCGCCGGATGCTCTCCCAGCTGCGGTTCTTCCAGATCGACAGGTCCGTGGCCGACCAGGTGCGCACCAACACGCTCGCGCCTTACCTGTTGTCGCGCTACGACGAGGCGTGGGACACGGTCGAGGCCAGCAACGACCGGGCCGCCTGGCGCAGCGCGCGGACAGGGCTGGCCGGCTCGGCCGCGGCGGGTGTCGCGTCGGCTGTCGTGTGGGGGGCGTTGTGGTGGCTGCTCGCGCACGGGCACATCTCGCTGGCGGCGGCGGGCACGGCGGTGCCGGCGATGCGCAACGCCTCGGCATCGATGGAGGGGGCGACGTCGTACGGTGCCAGTCTCTACCGCAACGGGATGTACCTCGCCGACTGGCAGACGTTCATCGACGAGGCCGCCGGCCACCGCCTCGCCCGCGGCAGCCTGGTGCCGGCTGCTCCGGAGACCATCGAGTTCCGCGGCGTCGCCTACCGCTACCCGGATGCCGACCGCCCCGCGCTGGACGGTATCGAACTCACCCTCACCAGGGGTGAGATCACGGCGGTCGTCGGGATCAACGGCTCGGGCAAGTCGACGCTGGTGAAGCTTGCCTGCGGCCTGCTGCTGCCCACCGAGGGGCAGGTGCTCTGGGACGGCGTCGACATCCGCGAGCTGGACGCCGAGGCCATGTGGCGCCAGTGCTCGGTGGTTCCGCAGGACTTCGCGCACTGGCCCATGACCTGCCGCGAGAACATCCAGCTCGGCCAGCCCACCCGGACGGCGACGAAGCAGTATGGGCCGCGGCGCGCGCGTCCGGCGCCGACGAGACGATCGCCGCGTTCCGGTCCGGTCTCGACACCCTGCTGGCCAAGCAGTGGTGGGGCGGAGTGGAGCCGTCCAAGGGCGGCTGGCAGCGCCTGGCGGTGGCCCGGGCCACCACCGCCCCGGCAGCCTCCTCGTCCTCGACGAGCCGACCAGTGCGATGGACCCCCCGCGTCGAGCACCGGATCCTGACGGGCCTTCCGGCCATCGCCGCCGAACGCACCACCGTCTTGGTCACGCACAACCTGGAGAACACCCGCGTCGCCGACAAGATCGCGGTCTTCGACGACGGCCGCCTCATCCAGTACGGCACCTACCCCGAACTCGCCGCCCGTGAGGGAGAGATGTTCGCTGACCTCCTCGCCCTGCAGAAGGACCGCGCCGTCCCCGCCCAGCGGAAGGAAGCCTGACGTGATCCCCGCCCCGCCCTGCGCCGAGCTCCGCCAGGCGAGCCCGGACGACGACGCCGAACTGACCCGGCTGCGCCTGGTCATGCTCGCCGCCGCCGGCCTTTCCGCCCCCGACGACGCCTGGATCGGGCGCTGCCTTACCTACTTCGCCGAACACCTGGCTGACGACCCCGCCTTCAACGCCTTCGTCGTGGCCTCCGGCCGGCGGCTGCTGGCCTGCGCGGTCGGCCAGTACATCCCGCGCCTGCCCCGGCCCGGCGCCGGGCCCCACATCGGTCACATCACCTCCGTCGCCACCGACCCCGATCACCGCCGGCAGGGCCACGCCCGGCGCGCTGTGGAGGCGGTCCACCGCTGGCTCGCGGACGCGGGCTGCTCAAGCATCCTCCTGACCGCGACGCTCGACGCCGAGCCCCTGTATCGCTCCCTCGGCTACGGCACCGACGCAACCCCCCTCGTCTGGTCGGCGCCATGACCGCAGCCGATGAACAGCCGCTCCCCGCAGTCGTGCCGAGCGGTCCTGCTCTCCCGAGACACCAAGGAGCCCTTCCAGTGATCGACTTCGGCGTACTCATCGAACAGGCCGCCCGCGAGGGCATCGATCGGATCGGCGTCGGCGTCGTAGTCCGCGACGCCTCGGGCCGGATCCTGCTGATCCGTTGCGCCCCGCACGACGTCCTGCCCGGATTGTGGGAGTACCCGGGCGGCGCCCGCGAGACGGGCGAGGACGTGCCCGCCGGAGCGGCACGCGAACTCGCCGAGGAGACCGGGCTCACCGGCCTTGCGCTGGAGTACACGCGGAGCCTGGACTTCACCAACCAGCGCAGGCTTCGTGTGCGGCAGTTCGTCTTCACCGCTGTTGTGCCGGACGGCACGACGGTGGCCCTCTCCCGGGACCACGACGGTCACCGGTGGGCGAGCCCGGACGTCCTGCCGCCGACCAGCGACGGGCAGCGGGAGGTCATCGAGTGGCTCACCCGGCGCCTGGCCATCCCGGGTTGGCGGCCGGTCGGCGGCTACCTGACCACCGTGGCGCGGCCCACGAGCTACGGCTGCTTCCTGGTCACCGACCCGGCCGGCCGCGTCCTGGGCATGCGCTCGGCGATCAATCCGGAGGTGTGGAACTTCCCGGGCGGCAACGTCGAGAACGGCGAGTCCCCGTTCGCTGCCGCACTGCGCGAGGCCGAGGAGGAGCTGGGCCTCGACCTCGCCACCGAGAACCCCGAGGTGATCACCCGGCGACGCCTGGTCGCCGTCATCCACACGCAGGCCGACGCCGAGTACCCCGCTCCGGTCTGTGGCTACGTCTTCGACGGCGGCACCCTCACCGACGAGCAGCAGGCCCGGATCCGCCTGGATGCGGACGAGCACACCGAGTGGCGCTTCGAGAGCGTCCACGACTGGTACGCGCTGATGTCCCTGTCCCACTACCAGCGGCTCCTGCAGGTCCTGCGCGCCCACCGCTCCGGTATCCCCCTGTACCTGGAACGCCCGGCCCCGGAGGACGACTTCGAGGGAATCATGGTGTTCGTCACCGACGGGCACGGCCGACTGCTGATGCACCACCGCGACGACAAGGCGGGCATCGCCTGGCCGGGCCACTGGACCCCGATCGGGGGCTGGCGCGAGGGCGAGGAGACACCCCAGGAGAACGCAGCCCGCGAGGTCCTGGAGGAAGCCGGCATCCAGGTCAGCGGACTGCGGATCGTGCCCGGCCCGCACCACGAACTGGTCTCCCCGCTCACCCGCGTCCTGCACGCCGTCTGGGACGGCCCCGAAAGCGACCTGCAACTGGGCGACGAGGGACTCGCCGTACGCATGGTCCCCCTCGACGAGGTGCCCGCCCTCAAGGTCCCGCCCTACATGGAGCACTACCTGCCGCTTCTGGCCGAAGCCGCCCGGAGGTTTTCGTGAACCACAAGGACACGCCCCACACCTCGGTGTCCGAGGTACCGGCGGGCCCGCCCACCCTGATCGTCGGCGTGCACCTCGTCTTGGTCGAGGACGGCAGGGTACTGCTCGGCCGCCGCAGGAACACCTCCTACGCCGAGAACCACTGGCACACGCCCGCCGGCCACATGGAACCCGGCGAGTCCGTGCTGCGCTCGATGGCCCGCGAGGCCGAGGAAGAACTAGGCATCACCATCGCCGAGGACGACCTCGTCCTCCTCCACACCGTCCACCACCTGGACGCGGACGACGGCCGCGGCAGGCTCCAGCTGTTCTTCCGCGCCACCCGCTACGAGGGCCAGGTCGCCAACCGCGAGCCGGACAAGTGCCACGAGCTGCGATGGTGGCCGCTCGACGGCGCCCTCCCCGACGACACCGTCCCCTACACCGCGCACGCCCTCGCCGAGATCAGCGCGGGCCGGTCGGTCTCAGCCGTCGGCCGGCCGGCATGAACGCCACCACGGTGCTGCCGCCGAACGTCGAACGGCTCCTGCTCGCCGTGGTCGGCCGGCGCGCCGTGCTCGCGGTGCACGTCCTGTCCCGGGCCGGGGAGCCGGTGGTGTGGGAGGTCCAGGACAACGGCGGTGCCCGCTGGTTCGCGAAACGGCACCAGAACGCCCTGATGCACCGGCGCGAGGTCGACGGCTACCGCATGCTCGCCCCCGCCCTCGGCCCCGGCCGCGCTCCGCGCCTGCGCGGCCAGGATCCGGACGGGCTGCTCATCGTCACCGACGCCCTCGCCGGAGCGAGCGTGCGCACCGCCAGCCTCGCCCGGCCCGCGCTCGTCGAGGCGTACCGGCAGGCCGGGGAGATCGCCGCGCGCATCCACACCCACCCGCTCCCCTCCGGGCCGGCGCCGAAGCGTTCCGACTGGGCGGAGGAACGGAAGCGGGCCCTGGCGCTCGCGCGCGGTCTCGGCCTGCCCGGCGAGGACCTCGACGCCCTCGCCGACGCCACCCGCACCCCGCCGCCACAGCTCCCGCTCGCCTGGTGCCACGGGGACTTCGGGCCACGGAACTGGATCGCACAACCCGGGCCGGACGGCCCGCGCATCGCGGTGATCGACTTCGAGCGCAGCTGCGTCGAGGAGCCGGTGCGCCGCGATCTGATGCGGATCCTCTACCAGATCACTCCCGGCGACCCGGGGCTTCGCGCGGCCTTTCTCGCCGGGTACGGCCGTCCCCTGTTGCAGGAGGAGTTGGCGGCGTGCCGGGCGTGGGCGGCGATCGACTGCCCGTCCGCGATGCGCTGGGCCCTCGACCACGGCGGCGATCCGGAGATCCTCGGCTACGCCAACACGGCGCTCTCCCTGGTCCGCGACCCGAACCCCGTTGCGTGACCCCCCTTTTCCTCACTACCCGTTGGAGTTCCGACATGCAGTCCCTGCGTCAGGCCGTGTGCGTCATCGTCCACGACGAGAAGGCGAGCAAGGTCGCCTGCGTCCACTACTCCAACGACTCCTGGTCCACCGTGCCCGCCTGGACCGTTCCCGGCGGCAAGGTCGAGGAGGGCGAGCGTCTGGACGAGGCCGCCGCCCGCGAGCTGCTGGAGGAGTCCGGGCTCACCGTCGCCCCCGAGGACCTGCGGCTGGTCCACACCATCCAGGTCAAGGCCGGGTGGGACGGCAAGGGCCCGTTCCTGCTCTCGGTCTTCGCCGCGACCTCGTGGCGGGGCGAACTGACGAACACCGAGCCGGACAAGCACCTCGCCGTCCTGTGGATGGACGCCTCCGCGCTTCCGACCCCGATGTTCCCCACCTCGCACGCAGCCCTCACCGCCTACCTCACCGGCGACGGGCGGGGGTTCTCCACCTACGGCTGGGACGCCTCGCAGGACCTGCGCGCCCTGGTCGGGGCATGAGATGGCCCGCCACCGCCGCCCGCCCACCGGCGAGCAGGCGGCTCTGCCTGCGGACGTCGACCTACGGCTGCGCGCCATCACCCAGGGCCGCACCATCACCGACGAAGGCGTCGTCACGTTCCCCGGCGCAAAGCACCCGTACGCCTACCGCCACCTCTACCGGCCCGACGGAGGAGTGGACCGGCTCCTGGAGCGCCTGTCCCCCGGCCCACTGCACCCGCCCGGCCCGCTACCCGCCAACTAGGCCCGGCCGAGCCCAGTCCCGACGAAGCGCCCATCGACCGGCCCCGAAACACCGAGGAGCCCCCGCAATGATCAACTTCGACGTACTCACCGAACAGACCGCCCGCGAGGGCATCGAACGGATCGGCGTCGGCGTCGTGGTCCGCGACGCCTCCGGCCGGATCCTGCTGATCCGCCGTGCACCGCACGACGTCCTGCCCGGCCTCGCCGAGGTACTCGATCTCAACGTCCCGCCCTACCTGCAGCACTACCTCCCACTGCTGGCCGAAGCCGCCCGCCCCGAAGGAGTCCGCCCGTGAGCCTGCCCACCGTCACCCGTCAGCCGGCCGTGCCGCAGCCCTGGCAGCACCACGACCGCACTACCCTGCTGGACACCGGCTCGTACCTGATCCACCGCGACACGGTGACCCAGCCCGACGGCACCGCCGGGATCTTCGAGTACCACCAGGCCCGGACCGACGGAGCCCTGACGATCGCCCTAGGGCCTGTGTGATGTTGTGATCAGTTGAGTGGTCGCACGAGGTCGTCTATCCAGATCATCGAGGCGCGGAGGTGAAGGCCTGCGAGGTAGCTCTCGGGCGTCTTGTCGAACCGGGTGGCGATGCCCCGCCAGGCCTTCAGCCTGTTGATCAGGCGCTCGACGGTGTTCCGCTCTTGGTAGAGGTCGGTGTCGTGGCCGACGGGTCGCCCGCCTTTGCTGCCCTTCCGTTTCCGGCTGGCAGCCTGGTCCTTCTTCTCCGGGATGACAGCCTTGATGCTGCGTTTGCGCAGGTAGGCGCGGTTGGCGCGGGACTAGTAGGCCTTGTCTGCGGCGACCGCGCCGGGCCGGGTGCGAGGCCGGCCGACCGGCAGGCGCACGCGGACCTTGGCGAGGACGGGGACGAACTGTGGGCTGTCGCCGGCCTGTCCCGCGGTCAGGACGAGCGCCAGCGGCCGGCACCTACGGTCGGCGGCGAGATGGACCTTGCTGGTCAGCCCACCCCGTGACCTGCCGAGCAGGGCCTGCTTCAGACGGAGCTTGCGTCGCAGCCGGACCTGTCTGCGCTCGTCCTGTCCGTTCTGTTCCTGCGACTCGCCCCCTTTTGTCGGGCCGCCTCCTGCTCGCGCGCGGCCTCCTCCAGGGCCTGCATGAGCTCCTCGTCGACGAGCATCCCGGCGGCGTCGTGGTGGGCGCGGACGGTCGTCGAGTCGACGCTGACCAGCGACAGGTCCGTCTTTCCCTCGCGGGCGGCCTCGGCGATCACGCCTTCGAGCAGGGCACTGAACACGCCGGCGTCCCGCCAGACCCGAAACCGGCCGAAGACCGTGGACCACGGGCCGAACTCCTCAGGCATCTCCCGCCACTGAGCACTGGAGCGGAACCGCCAGATCACCCCCTCGAACTGGTCGCGAAGCCGTTCGGGGTAGGGCCCGAACCTGCCGATCGGCAGGTAGGGCTCGATCAAAGTCCACTGCTCGTCGGTGAGTTGCCTACGCGTCACAACCAACATTCCTACCGGGTTCTGCCCCGGAGCAGGGGCAGAACCCGAAGATTGATCACAACACCACACAGGCCCTAGACGACGAGGGACGGATCGCCATGGTCCGCTACCGCAGCTACGTCCACGACGAGATCCTCACCCCGCCCGGCGGCAGCCTCGACCCGGGCGAGAACCCGCTGGATGCCGCACGGCGCGAACTCAAGGAAGGGGCGGGCATCACCGCCGGCACCTGGAGCAGGCTCGGCGAGATCGCCCTGATGACGAAATGCACGGCCAGGCTCCACATCTTCATCGCGCGGGACCTGACGATCCGCGAGCAGGAACTGACCGCCACCGAGACGGGCATGACCGTCGAGTGGTGGCCGCTGCAGGAAGCGGTGGCCGCCGCCATGGACGGCAGGCTCCTGCTCTCCGGCGCCGCCGTGTCGATCCTGATGGCCGCCAACACCGTCCACCTCGTGGGGTGCGCGTGAACATCCCTCCGGCCGGCGCTCCCGCGCTGTTGCACGCCTGGTCGGTCCCGACGCGCGAGTACGCCCCGCCAGGAGGAACGCCGGGGCCGACGGCACGCCTACACCCGGCTCGATCCGGTCCGCACCGCGCTGGTGGTGATCGACATGGTGCCGTTCTTCGACGGACCGTACACGCGCGGCGTGATCCCGCAGATCCAGGCGCTGGCGGGCGCCCTGCGCGAGAGCGGCGGGCTCGTGGCCTGGGTGCTGCCGGGCCCAGGCGGGCCGCATGCGGCCCGCGAGGAGTTCTCCGGCCCCCGGGTCGCGGAGCTGTACCGGACCTCCGGCAGCAGCGGTCCGCTCGCCGGGCGCCTGTGGCCACAGCTCACCGTGGACGAGAGCCGCGACCTGCTGGTGGAGAAGGCCGTGTCCGGCGCCTTCTTCCCCGGCTACTGCCCGCTGCCCGACGCCGTCCGGTCCCAACCGCGCCACGTAAACCGCGCTCATGGCGACCCAGCTGAGCTGGGCCTCGACCGCGCGCATCACCACCGCACAGACGAACGTACTGACCGCGATATACCGATGGTTCTGGTCCGCCTCGATCCCGATCTGTGGTGAGAGCCGGACAACGGTTGGCTCTGCGATGACTCTAGCCCGGCGCTGCGTCGAGTCACTGCAGGTCAGCGGCGTTCCCCGAGGAACTCGCTGGGCTTCACCGCCCAGCTGATCGCAAGCTGTTCACGGGCCCGGGTGGCAGCGACGAAAAGCAGCGAGCGCTCGCGCTGCAGATCGCGGTCGTGCTGGAGACGGTCCTCGGAGGCCGGGGTGACGGCACCGGGCTGCGGGACGTGCTCCGCCCCGACGCTGATGATCGCGACAGCTCGGTACTCCAGGCCCTTGATCCGGTGCATGGTCATCACATGCACCCCGGAGCCGATCGCCGGAGTCTGCCGGGACTTCACCTGGACGGCCTCGATCCTCGCGGCCTTCAGCGCTTCGACCGCAGCCTCGGCGAGCTTGTTGGTCCGGGCGGTGACGACGATCTCCTCCGCCTTGAGGCCCTCGCCCAGCCAGCAGCCGACCCGGGTGGCGAGTGCGGCGAGCTCGGCGGCGGTGGAGGGGTATTCGATCAGTGCGGGCTTGGCACCGCGCAGGACGGACCGGTAGCCGCCGAGGTTCTCGGCCGCGTCGTCGAGGTCGTCGAAGATCGAGTCGCCGAGCAGGCTCAGCGACGTGCCCAGGATCTGACGGGTCGTACGGTAGTTCAGCGTCAGTCGCTTGGAGCGGCTGCCCCGGATGTTGATGCCGTGGGCGCTCAGCGTGGTCCGGTTGTCGTAGATCCGCTGATGGGCGTCACCGACGATGAAGAGGTCGTCCGCGCCGACCGGCACCAGGGCGCGCAGCAGCTTCCAGTGCGCGGCGTGCAGATCCTGCGCCTCGTCGACGACGATGTGCCGGTAGGGACGCTCCTCGTCGCTCCAGCCGGAGGCGATCCGGGCGGCCTGCGCTGCGAGCTGGTTGACGCCGACCCCGCCCGCCGCGTCCAGGCGGTGCTCGAAGGCCTCGATCAGCCCCCACACCTGGGCCCGCTCGGGGCGGTTAAGGCGACGGCCGCGCCCGGTCCGGACGGCGGCCAGGTAGTCGTCGCGACTGCGCAGGTCCTGGGCGAGCACGACCTGCTTCCACTCGGCCTCCAGGAAGCGCGCGTCCCAGCGGTGCGGGTGCTGCTCGTCGGCGAGGTCCTCCCAGCGCTTGCGGATCTCGACGTCGCCGAGCGGGTTGGGGGTCTTCGCGCCGAAGATCTCCTTGGCGACGCCGTAGGAGACCTTGTCGATGTTGCGGACGTCCACCTTGGCGGCGAGCTGCGCTCCGCCGAGGTCCTCCAGCAGTGACCGCAACAGCTCGGCGAGGGTGGTGGTGTAGGTGGTGAGCAGGATCGCCTGGCCCGGAGGCAACCGGTCGGCGAGGGCCTTGACCCGGTGCAGGGCGACCACGGTCTTCCCCGTACCCGGGCCGCCGGTGACCCGGACCGAGCCCTTGTTGGGGGTCTTCCGCTCGGCGAGGGCGCGCTGCGCCGGGTGCAGGAAGATCCGCCAGGCCGACAGCGGCTCGGCCATGATCCGGCCGAACTCGGCGACGTCACCGGTGACAACGAAGGACTCCTTGGTGGCGGGACGCTCGTTGGCGGCCTCGTAGTCCTCTGGGTCGACCGTATCGCTGGTCGCGGCCACGGAGCTGACGTGCTCCCAGACCTCCTCGACGGTCAGGCCGTCGGCGAGGCAGAGAATCACGTCCCTGGCGAGCTTGGGCAGGTGCTCGACGAAGCCGAGGATCGCGTCGATGCTGCGGATCTCGCGCAGCGCGGGGACGACCGAGGGGTGTACGCCGAGCCGGTCGAAGTCGGGGTCCGAGACAGCGGCGAAGATCGACGGTTCGTCGGCCACGCCGACACCCGGAGCCGGCCGTCCGCTGATGGTGCCGCTGAGGGTCGCGAGGTTGATCAGCTCGACACCGCCGGTGACCTTGTTGATGTCGAAGATGATGTTCGACGCGAGGGTGTAGGCGTCGTCGTGCGGCAGCACCGCGGCCAGATAGTAGATCCGGTCGGCGTAGTGCATCAGCACGGCACGGAAGTTGTCGTTGATCCTGGCCGTGCGCACCCGCTTGTCGCGGCCGCCCTTCGGCGGCTTGAGGTTCAGCCCGTTGGCGTCCGGGTCGCGCTGCATCTTCATGATGAACTGCAGCACCTGCGCCTGAACCTGGCTGTCGAGGTCCTCGTAGTACTTGCTGAAGACATCGGCCATGACCACCTGGGCCTTGGACATCACACGTTCTCCAAACGCTCGGCCAGCTCGGCCACATCGACTGTCTGCGCGTATGCCACGTGCCACCCTGCCTTGATGAAGGCGGTGTCACGCTGCTCGTCCTCGTCCACGAACACCGCCGTCCTGGCGTCCGGCCAGGCGAGTTCCGCCTGCGGGACCCGGTCGTCCAACTCGAATCCGACCTCGGGCGCGCCGAAGCGGCGCGGGCCTGCCTCCCGTGCCAGCGCGAACAGCAGCTCCTCCATACGAGAGGAAGCCCACTCGACCGCCTCCGCCCACGCGTGCGGCAGCTGCTCGGGGACGCCCGTGGTGCTGGGCAGCGCTCCCGCGAGCAGCGCGACCGTATGCGGATCCAGCTGAGCAGCCGTGGACATCGCGACCTGGTGGAACGAGCGTGGCAGGGCCGTACCCTGACTGTCCGCCAGCAGCTGCAGCAGGTTGGACCAGCGCAACCAGTCGGTCCACCGCTCGCGGTGGCCGGGCTCTGCGACGGCCTCGTCCCGGTCGTCCAGAACGGTGAAGGCCGACCAAGCTGCCATACCGGGCTGCCCGGTCGCCGGCTCGGGCCTGCGGTCGAGCAGGCCGATGACGCGCAGGCCGCCGAGGGTCCGGGCATCCAGCGCCATGGCGTCGGCAGCAGCGGGATCAGCGGCGTGCGGCAGCGCACCACTGGCCATGACGCCTGGCAGCTGCTCTCCCAGCGAACGCCGGTCGATCGGTTGCCGTTGAGCACCTCCGCCCGCGAACCCGCCGATGAGCGCCGCCGCCTTGCGTGACCACTTGGCGACGTCCGGATCCGCCAGTATCGCCAGCAACGTCTCTATCGGGTTGCGCAGAACCGGGTCCAGGGTGTCATCGGGTCGAGCCCCGCCGGTCAGCCCCTGGTGAATCTGCCGGGCCATCCGCAGGGCGCTCTCCCCGAGCAGTGGCTCGGCCGGGGTGCTCACCGGACGCTCTCCGGACGCGCCGTCCACGGCGGCCTTCCAGGCCATCACGTCCTTGTGGGTGAACTGCCACACCTGCATACCCTCGGCACGTAGCGCCGCGCGCTTCGTTGCGTCGTCGGCGATCCGGTTGATGCCGACGCTCGCATGGTAGGCGTAGCCGTCGAGGAAGATCGCGATCCGGGTCGAAGGGCCGTCGATCCGGGTCAGCAGGTAGTCCGGTTCGCTCGGCGCGGAGGTCAACTGACGTACGTGGTCCTGGAAGAGCCAGCGGGTCGTACCGCCGTCCGGCCGGGCGAAGCGCAGCTCGTACTCCATGCCGCGTTCGCCGGCCCGAGGCGTCACCGAACCGGGTTCCTGGCTGAGGCTCCCCCAGTCGACCAGGGTGCGGACGAACTGCGCCTCCAGCTCGCTGTCCGCGAGCTGGTCGATCCGCACACCCGAAAGGGTGTCGATCTTCTCGGTGTCCCAGTCCTTGAGGATCTCGTCGAGGAGCTCGCGGGCCACGCGGAGCGACGCGAAGGGGTGGTCACTGCTGCTGACGTGCGGCAGCAGGCAGCGGTGGCAGGGGGTGCGCATCTCCTCCTTGCCGCAGGGGCAGTCCCGCAGGGCTGTCTGGGCGAGCGTCAGCACCCGGTGGAGCACCTTCGGATCGGCGAGGTGTTCCAGGTAGCCGGTGCCGCCCGGCATCGAGTCGTGCAGCACCAGGAACCGGCGGCGCAGCTCCTGGGTACCGCCGGGCATGGTCGCGGTGACGACGCGCAGGTGGTCAGGGGCGCCGCCGAAGTGCTTGGTGATGCCCAGCAACAACGCTGCTTGGAAGGACACCAGCCGGGTCTGCAGCTCCATGGTGGAGAACGGCAGCAGGATGCGCAGCGCCTGTGTCGTCAGCTCGTGCGCGAGCAGAAGCCGCTGCACCGGCTCGGCCGTGATCCCGTCGTCCTTGTGGCTGCACCAGTACGAGTGCCGGGTCCCGATCCGCTCAGCGGCCCGGTCCCATGCCTGCGGGTGGACACCCCGTACGGCCCCGCACTCCAGGCAGGTCTCGAACCCCGGGACCTGCACCTCCAGGCCGGCGATCTGGTGCTCGGGGCCCGCGGCTGCGGCCGGGCCGAGGTTGAGAGTACGGATGGTGGCGACTCGCGCGAACTCCACGCCGAACGGGAGGTCTCCGATGCGCTTCCAGGCCCGCAGTCCGTGCGGTTGGTCAGGGTCGATATCCACCAGGGTCACGCCGTTGAACCGCCGCCGGTCTCGGTCGTCGCGCTCATCGGTCAGTCGGGCGTCCTCGCGCCGTTCGCGGGCTGTGACGCGCTCGGGGACCAGGACCTTGTGCAGCGCGCCCGGATCGCCGATCTGCCCGGCCTGGCAGCGCGGACAGGCCGTCAGCTGCAGCCCGGCCTCGGCCGTGGCCACATATCCGCACTCAGGGCACAGCCGCCAGTCGATGTAGGCGGTGTCGCCCTCGCCGGCGCCCAGGTCCAGGCCGTTGACGATGTACTTGTAGCCGTCGGTGTGGAAGGTGTTGCCCGGGGCGAGTTCGACCAGCGCGGTGCGGGAGCCGCGACCGTACTCGGCCAGCTGTTCCTGGAACTCGCCGTCCGGGTCCTTCCACCAGAGCGTCGCGTCGAGAAGGGTCGCGTCGTCGTACAGCGTGTAGTTGGGCAGCAGGCCGAGGCGTACCAGGGCATTGACCGAGTTCTCGCCAACCAGCGCGTCCTGCCGCTTTCGGACGGACCTGCGCTCCGCGTACAGCTGCCGGCGCTGCTCGTCGCGTTCACGGTCGCCCGAGGCGGTCGAGAGCGCATCGAAGGCCCGGCCGATCTGACGGGAGCGCGAACGCAGCGCCTCCAGGCGCTTGCGCCAGGCCGTGGCGGCCTGGCCGACGGTCTGCTCCAGCTCCAGCTCGGCGAACTGTTCCAGCCCCTGCTTCGCCTGCGCCGACATCGCGGGGAAGAGCTTGACGAAGGACTCGGCAAAGTCGGCATGCCGCGCCTGCGCGACGTCCAGGAAGGCGCGGAACCAGCCGCCCTCCGCGAGGCCGCGGTTGAAGAGCTCACCGATGCGGTGCGGCATGGCCTGTTCGGGCACGGTCGTGTCCCGCCACAGGCTGCGGTCGGCGGCCCGGTCCAGCAGGAACGCCAGGTACTGACGGCGCAGGATCTCGGACGCGTCCAGGTAGCAGTCGGGCGGGATGATCCGCCCGGCGAGCATCTGCTCCGGGGCGTGCAGGTAGTAATGGTTGCGGGCACCGCGCGGTACGAAGGTGACGGTGAGTGAGTTTCCGGTGCTGCGTCCGGCGCGGCCAATGCGCTGCGCGTAGTTGGCGGGCGCGGGCGGGAGGGAGGCGAGGAGCACGGCGGACAGGTCGCCGATGTCGATGCCGAGTTCCAGGGTGGGTGTGCAGGTCAGGACGTTGGGGTCGAAGGGGGACGGGCGGAGCTTGAAGGCCTGCTCGACCTCCTCGCGGCGCGCACGGCTGAGCGCGCCTGTGTGCTCGGCGGTGAGCACGTCGCCGGGGCGGTCGACGGTGTAGAGGTGACGGTAGTAGTCGTCGCTGTAGTCACGGTCGTCGGTGGTGAAGCGGCCGGTGCACTGGAAACGCAGGCAGGGAGTGCCGAGCCAGGCGTCGCGCCGGGCCGGTGGGACGGTCTGCCGCCAGGTGCAGCTGTCGCAGCGGACGCCGTAGTCGTTGACGTCCGTATCACCGGGCGCCGACGGGTCGTCGGCGAGACTGTGCACCAGGATCGTGCGTGGCCGCAGCGCGTAGACGGTCGAGCCGCCGTCGGCCGGGTAGGTCGCCAGCACCTCGCGCTGTGCGAGGAGCTTCATCGCCACCTCGGCGAGCGCTCGGGCCTCGCGGCGCTCGCATTGGAGCACACGGTGGCCCCAGTCGGCGAACCAGGTGCCGTCGCGGTTGAGCGAGTCGAACTCGGATGCCCCAGTACGCCCGAGGATCGGGAAGGTCGGCGCGGCCAGGCCGCGCGGGAACGCGGGCATCCCGGTGGGCCGACCGCCCCAGATCGGCCAACGCCGGGCGCCGGCCTGGGCGATGTACTCCTTCAACCAGGGGTGGAAAAGCGCCCCTCGCAACCGCATCCGCTCCAGAAGACCGCGCAGATAGACGTGGTAGTGGGTGTCGTCCGCGGGGAGCGTGATCTGACCGGGGATGCGCTGGTGCGCCTCCCGGAGGAGTGCAACGACGGCTTCGGCATCGGGGAGGTCCACCTCAGCGGCGGCCGTGCGGGTCAGTTCGAGGGTACGGCCGAGACGCGAGCGCAGGCCGAACTCCATGAGCGTCTGGAAGACCATCCGGTCCTGCAGCATGTACGCGCCCGCGTCGCTGAACCCGTCGCCGGAGAGGAGGGTGCGGATCTCGGGGTTGTCGCGCAGGTCGGGAGGAACGATCGACGCGAGCTTGCTCCGGTCGCCGTTTCCGGCGGCGGTCACGACTGCTTCGGCGGCGTCCGTGGCGAGGTCGTGGACAGCGACGGGGTGACCGGGCTTGAGCTGCTCGGTGAGCAGGCCGCGGAAGGTGAAGCCGAAGCTGCGGTTGGCGATGAACGCGGCCCGGTGGGTGGCGTCCTGGACCGAGTCGGTGAAGACCAGCAGCTTGCGCTCGTCGTCGGTCAGCCCGCGGTTGGAGAAGAGCTGGGTGGTGGTGACGGAGGCGAGGGTGGCGGTGCCGGCGCCGAGGAAGCGCATGCCGTCGGTGAGGTCACAGGAGGGGCACTTGTCACCGGCGCCGGCGGGAACCGGCCCGGCGGTGGTGATGACGGGCACGGTCTCGCCGCTTGCCACCGTGCGGAGTTCGCCCTCCTCGGCGTGCAGGAAGACGGGCGTCTGCTCACCGGGCCTGGCACGGATCATCCAGCGGACGGCCCGGTTGCCCTGGGCGGACGCGCGATAGATGTCCAGCGGCTTGGTCTTGAGCTGCTGCCACTCCAGATCGGTCGAGAGCGCCGCCCAGCCGGAGCGGCCGCAGTGCCGGCAGTACACGGCGGGCAGGTGGGCGCGGTAGGCCGGGCCGACGGGCCGGACGAACGGGACCGCCGGATCGACGTCGTCCGACTCGGCGTCGGCCGTGCCGTCCACCTCGGCCGAGGGGTAGACGGCGAGGTTCGCCGGGTTGGGCACGGTGTCGGCGGTCGGGCCGTCGTCGTCGAACCAGCGGAAGTGGGGCGTGGGCGTCGCCGCGCGAATCACGCGGCGGACTTCACGGACCCAGAGCTGCGCCTCGACCCGGAGGAACGGGCTCGTCCGGTCGTGCACCGGATCGTGGACCCGCGCCGTGGACACCAGCGCGAGCAGCCGGGCCAGGCCGGTGGCGACCAGGGCGACGTCGCTCCGGGCCGCCTCGTCCCAGGCCGCGCCACCGCCGCGCTTAGCGAACTCGCGGGCGATGCTCGGGACGGTGACGGGGGTGTCGCCGGCGACGTCGAGAAGGGCACGGATGAGGTTGTGCTGACGGAGTTTCAGGCCCAGCGGGATCGGGTCGGCGAAGTCCAGGCCCACGACGAGCTTAGCGAGCTGGTGCAGGGCCGCCGGATTGTCCAGGGGGTCGTCGACCTCGGCGAGCTGCTGCGGGGAGGGGACCGGGAGCAGGAAGTCGGGTTCGGCGATGAACTCACCGGGGGTCTGCCGGTCCTCGCCGATCAGGGCGTCGTCCGGAAAGACCGTGCCGAAGACCTTCTCGGCGAACTCGCGCAGGAGCTCGCGGTCCGACAGCTTCGGGCCGACGGCTGCGAGGCCGTCGTCGGTGGACGGGCTGCCGCCGAGCGTGGCGGAGGTGGCCACAGGTGTGATCAAGCCGAGCGGACGGCCGGACTCGGCCTTGCCGGTGGCCGCGCCGAGGCGGCGCAGCAGCATCGCCACGTCGGTGCCCTGGGCACCGTCGTAGGTGTGGAACTCGTCCAGGACGACGTAGGTCAGCCCGCCGTCCTGCCAGAGCGGGACGTCGGGGACGCGCTGGAGGAGCAGGTCCAGCATCTTGTAGTTGGTGAGGAGAATGTCCGGCGGGGTGGCTCGGATGGCCTCCCGGTCGGTGATCAGCCGGCTGTGCGGTGACAGTTGGGCCGGGGTGACGGCGCTCGCACCGGACTCGCGGGCATAGGAGCCGGGCTGGTTCTCGTCCTCGTCGGAGGGGAGCCGTTCGCCGGCAGCGCCGCCGATGTAGATGCCTGCGGTGACGGCGGAGAGGGCGCCGTTCTTGGCGAGCAGCTCGTCGATACGGCGGGCCTGGTCGTCCGCGAGGGCGTTCATCGGGTACAGGAGCAGCGCCTTGACGCCCTTCACTCCGGCGGCGCGGGCGCGGGCGCAGTGGTCGAGGATCGGGATCAGGAACGACTCGGTCTTACCGGAGCCGGTGCCGGTGGTGACGATCGTCGGCGCGGGGGTGTGGCCGTTCTTCGTGGACAACCGCCGCCAGGCGGTGGCCTGGTGGGTGTGCGGGCGGAAGCCGTTGGGCCACCAGTCGAGCGCCTGCTCCCAGCCGGGGGGCGCCTCGCGGAACGGCGTGCGGACACGGAGGTAGGGCCCACGGAACAGGCGACTCTCCGGCCGCTCCAGGAACGCTTCGAGCTCCTCGCGAACGTCGTCGTCGGCGAGCGCGAAACTCGTCGTCAGGTACGCGGCGAGGGCACGGCGCAGATCCTCGGCGGCCAGGGAGGGAAGCATGGCGGGGTTCTACCGGCCTTCCGGGGTGGTGGGCGTCGTCGTCAGCGGGTGCTCGGCGAGGTAGGCGGCGTAGTCGCCGTACTCGCCGGCGTGCAGGCGCGCGGTGAAGTCCGCGTGGGCGCGGGTCATCTCCGCCTCGCGGTTCGGCTTCACCCAGCCGTCGGGGACGGCTGGGGTCGGGTCGCCTGCGCGGGCGGCCTTGGCCCAGGCGCGGGCGAATTTCGTCTCATCAACACCCTGCCGGATTCCTACATTGTATTTAGATGAGCCAATTTTATGACCATCCAACGAGAAAAACATTTCCCACTCATACATCCTCAGGACGCGGAAATGCGAGAGGTACATTGCATTCAATTGCTCCGCAGTGAGGCCAAGCATAATAGCCACGATGGAATCAATCTCCACGAGCGCCATTCTGCGATGGTAATCAGTCCGCACCGGGGTCCCCAGGGACCACTCTGGGCCAATCCCGCCCAGTTTATGCAAACTAAGCGCTGGATCGGTCCATCGGTCATTACGCCAAGCCGCGTCATAAGTCTCAGCCCATAGGGCGGCATAGTCTCGCGTTAGGCAGTTCAGCCTGAGCATTCGCAAAAGCAATGACCCTACGAGAGGGTGAGATAGTGAAACGGGAAAACGCCCGACGGTCTCCGCCCGTACATCACGCTTTCCGAAAACCTTTACAAGGTAATCAATTGGCAGGCTAGAGAAGAATCCAGCCACGATGCATGTATCACGAGTCGACGACAGTGCCAGTGTATTCATGAGGCTCATATGGTCTGGACCTGGAGTAATAATCGCCGCTTCGAGGCTTCGCTCGGTGGCTACATCCACCCCACGACGCCAAGCGGTGCGCCAGTAATTGACCGCAGGACCTTCTGGCCAGAGCTTCGATGCGCCTTGTAGTGCGGCCCCAGAATTGGGGTACTGATAGTTTGTTCGAGGGACAAGAATTTCCGGCAACTTTGTCGCATCGAAAGCCGTCCAGTCTTCCTTCCCCGTACACCCTTCATTTGGCTGCTTCGCAAATGGATTGGCCACGGTAATGTGGGGATTCTGCAGAATTACACCACTGAGACTTTCGGGAACTTCGGTAGTCCATTTGACACCCGCAGTCCTGGCGGCATTCTCATGCCACCCCTCAGAATGAAAGAAGTTGGCGTGAGCGAGTCGGTGTGGATAATTTGAAATCAACCTCAGGGCGCCGAGTTCATCCCTCGTCTTGGGCCTGAATAGCTTCGCCTTCAGGGAGGGAGTTCCGGGCTTGTCGAGAATACTAGCGAATACGCGGAGCATAGATTCATCAATAGGAATAATGCGCTGGCGATGCGGGCGCGTGTCAACTTCACCGGAAGCAAAGCTTCCGCCGGGGACTTCCCCGCTCCCATCATGTTCCAACGAAAGTTCTAGCATCTGGGTACTGCGCAAGTTTGTGGCGAGAAGAAATCCTGGACTGTTCCTAACCGGACCGTAGCAGCTGATGCAGAAAGACTGGCTTGGGCTTTCGACGCCCTCGAACCACTCTCGGGCATGTGGGAATCCGGCGTGCAGGCGAAGGCGGAGATAGGTCGCCCGCCTCAGCGTTCCGCCGGCCTCGTCGGTCATATGGGTCTCGGGATGAATGAGTGCCGAGCGGCCCTTCAGTCCGGCAGAACGCCACACTCGTTGCATGAAATTTCTGTAGAAATTCGGCTGCAGTCCTGCGAGCTCTGTATATTCAATCGCCGAGCCTAGGTATTCTTTTGTCCCGGCCCAGGAATTCAAATCGCCCAGGTAGCCGCGCAAAGCAATTGGATCAGACAGCATGGCTGCCCGTCGATTGGCCTTTTCGTCCTCAAGCGCCTTATTCTTCCCATTCAGTCCGAACCATGGGTCGTACTCCGCGAGCGCCAGATCGTCGTCCCATGTCGGCCTGTGCCATGGCGGGTTACCCACCTGCAGGTCGAACCCGCCCTGCTCGAAGATATGTGCGAACTCCAACTCCCAGTGGAAGAAGCCCTGCTGCTGGGAGATCGCGTCCACCTCTCCCAGCCATGGGAACCGCACCATCACCGACGGCATGTCCACACACCGGCTCAGGAATCGGTCGAACTCGTCGTCCGCCGCTAGCTGCTCGAACTCACCGCTATCAGCGAACAGCCCCAGGGTGTCGTCCAGGCCCGCCCCGGCGCCCCGCTTACTGCCAGCTTTCGCCTTCGCGGCTGGCACGCCCAGGACCGCCTCGCAGAAGGACAACCACTCGTCCGCTGTTGGCGGCGTCGGTGTGTCGACCTGCCCGATAGGCCAGAACCACAGCGCACACCAGGCGTCCATGACCAGTTTCAACCGTCCCCGCGGCGAACCAGGGGCGTTCAGCGCGCGCTCGATCTGTTCCCTCGTCACATCCCCAGATGCATGTGACAGCGACTGGCCCCCGTCAGCCTCCCAGACAACGATGTCCCGCCGGACCTCCCGCTCGCTCACGATGAGCCGGCGCCGCGTCAGCTCCCACAGCCGCTCAACCCGCGTTCCCAGCGCCAGCAGGCGCTTCGTTGCTGACGGCGTCGCAATAATGGCCGTCCGCCACTTCGCCAGCGAGTCCCGCTCATCCTTCGCGAATTCCTTCGCCTGCTCGGCGTCCGCGACCGCACCCCAGCCCTTGACCGGCAATAGGAAGTGATGGATCTCCTTCCCTGCCTGGAACTCGCCGTCCTCCGCACCAGCCCACAGCGGACGGTCCGTAGGGACCGTCGTCAGCCACGCCTTCCTATTCAGCGCCTCCGCCGAGTACACCGCCCGCCGCGCCCCGATCAGCGAGTTGCCCCGCCGCAGGTGGAGCCCGAACCACGGGGCCTTCAGGCCCTCGTGCATGGCGTTGAGCCAGAGTGAGACCTCCGCCAGCTCCACAGCCGTCTGGTTGAGGTCGACCCCGTAGCAGTTGTGCAGCGCGAGGTAGGCCTTGACCTTCTGCAGCTCCGCCTCGTACCGGTCCGGGGTCAGCTGCTGGTCGACCTCCGCCATCCTCCGCCGCAGGTACTCCGCCGCCAGCTGGTTGATGGCCTCGTTGAGGAACGCGCCCGATCCCAGCGCAGGCTCGCACACCGTGAGGTCCAGGATGGCCCGCGCCGGAGTCGTCACGCCGTCCTGGTCGAGAAGCTCCGCCAGCGCGTGCTTGACCGTGCTCCGGGTCAGCACCTCGGGCGTGTAGAACGAGGCCGACCGCTGCCGCTCGCGCCCCGACAGTCTGTAGACGAACGAGCCCTTCTTGTGGAGCACGCGCTTCAGCGATCCCGTCAGCTCGTCCCGCCGCGTGACGAAGACGTTGTCGTCGTAGTTGTCGGCGTCCTCGACCGCCACCACCCACGTGCCGCTCAGCCCGTCCGAGTCCGGCTTGGCGACCTCGTACAGGTCCTTGTCCGCGAAGAAGCCGGTGTAGGACATCAGGCCCTCGTACACCGCACCCAGCTGGTTGATGCCGAGCTGCGCGTACGAGATGAAGCCCTTCCCCGTACCTCCCCCGGCCCTGCCCCGGCCGCTGCTGCGGCCCTGGGTGAGCATCAGCAGGTTGAGCACCTTCCACAGCACCTTGTTCCGGAGCCGGGTGTCGATCCGCTCGCCCTCGACCGAGACCGTGCCGATCAACGGGGTCGCGTCGGCCTTGAACAGGTCGCTGCGCAGGGCCTCGAACCGCAGGCCGTCCGCGTCGAGCACGGCCACGGCGTCGGCCACGGCGCCCGCCTCGTCGCCGAGCGGGCGGTGCCCCTGGTCCACCAGCCGGAACAGCAGGTCCAGCGACTCCGCGAAGTGGAAGCCGTCCTGGGCCTCGTCAGGCAAGTCGTAGGAGACCAACTCGCCCAGCCGCGCCAGTCCGTACCCGTCCTGGTAGGCGTCGTCCTTGCCGGGCAGGATGCCGAGCTCGGGCCGGGCCTCCGCGTAGAGCAGGAACAGCACCCGGTACAGGTAGCGCAGCGACTCGCGCGTGAGCCGGCCGGCCAGTTCGGCGCCGTCGCCCAGTTCGCCCGGGTCCGCGCCGCCTTCCTCAAGCCGGTCCAGGATCTCCTGGGCGATCAGCTCGACCGACTGCCGCAGACCCTCCCGCAGTTCCTTGGAGACGCCCACCGCGTGCTTGCGGCCCTTGTCGACCAGGCCGTCCAGGAATCCGGCGACACCGCCCTCCGTCAGCAGCGACTCCGCACCGAACAGTGCTGCCACTGCTTCCAGTTCGCCACCGTCCGCGCTGAGGTTGCGGTCCAGCGCCTCGTCCACGCTGACCGCGAGGAACCGGCCCTCGTGCCAGGCCGTGCGGTCGGCGAGCAGCACCGCGCCGCCGGCGAGCAGCAGGACGAAGCGCGGCGCGTAGCCGTCCTCGCAGCCGAACAGGAACGTCACGGCATCCGCCGCACCGGTGATCCGCTGCTTGCCGTCCAGCAGGATCGGGTCGAGCAGCTGCGCGCCGCCGTCCTCGACGTCCGCGACGACCAGTTCGCCGTCCACGGCCCAGCTGACATCGAGCGCGACCAGTTCCACCCCACCCGGCCCGGTGACGGCGAGGGCGGCCGGTACCGACCGCTCCTTGTCCCCCTGCATGACGCCGAAGTCGCCCCGGACCAGCCGGGTGTGCGTCCCGCCCTCCGGCTCCTCCTTGGACCCGACGTAGGCGAGTGCAGCCAGCAGACGGTCGTTCAGCTCTCGGACAGCGGGCCCGTCGAAGTCCGGGGGCTCGGTGATCCGGACCTTCGCCCTGAAGTACTCCCGCCCGAGGCCCCTCACACCCGACCGGGACGACGGCGCGCCCGCCCGGTCGGCGGAGGTCCAGCGCTTGCGCAGGTCGGTGAGGTCGCGGGCGAACAGCTCGGCGAGGTAGTGGGCGGAGATGTACTCACCGCGGTTGGTGATCGCTTCGAATGCCACGGTGTCACGCGTCCTTCTGCTGCTGGGTCATGGCGCCGGCCGGGGCGAGGACCCCGATGACCCGCACCATTGATTCGCCCTGGGTGGCCAGCTGCTCGATCAGCTGCTCGACCTCTATGGCGGTCTTCTGTACGCGCGTCTCCTCGTGCTTGCGCCGTACGCCGTCGAAACTGAGCTGCTCAACCGTCGACAGGCTGGCCCTGCGCCAGATCGCCAGTCGTTCCGCGTACTCGGCGAGCTGCCCGGTCAGCGGGGCCTCCTGCTCGATGCGCAGCGCGGCCAGGTGCTCGCGGCTCGCCCGCACGGCCGCCGGGACCAGCGCCTGCAGCGCCGTCCGGTCACCTGTGAAGGGGCGGTTGAGCATCTTGGGTTTGACGCCGGCCTGCTCCAGCACGGCCACCAGGTCGTCGTCGAAGGTCGGCGTGCCATTCGCCAGGCCCGTGACGCAGGACCAGGCCAGTACGGTCGGGTGTCCCTTGGCGTTGGAGTACATGCCCTGGGTGAGGAAGACCGGTTCGCGGACGTCCGCCGTGATGATCGGCGCGGTGTTGCGGGCGAGCCTGACGAGGACCTTGTCGGTGAGCCACTCGACCACCGGGTGCTGGTCCGTCAGGTAGCTGACGTCGGGCCAGCCCGAGGTCTCGGTCCGTTCCTGCTTGGTGATCGCGCCCTTGCCGCGGTTGCCGCTGCGCTCGCGGGCCCGGTCCAGGCGCTCCTGGCCGAACTCCTTGTCGAAGGTGACCCGGAGCTGCTCCAGGACGCGCCGCTCGTCCAGGTAGGACTTGGGCAGCACCAGCAGGCGGCGCTGGAGTTCCCGGTCGGGCGTGAAGACCAGCATCTTGGGGTGGTCCTCGTCCCAGCGCTTGCCGATGCGCTGCTCCGGGTTCTCGTAGACCTCCTCCAGGGCCTCCTCCACGAACGCCCGGGTGGACGTGAACAGCTGCGGCACCCGGTATCCGGTGGAGTCACCGCCGGGGGTGTGGCCGGCCATGAACGCCTCGAACGGGTCCAGCGGGACCGCCGGCACGACGGCGTCGAACGCAGTTCCGGCTGCCAGTCCCTCCATGATGGCGGCCGTCTCGGCTCCCTCGTCACGCAGGCCGAGGATGGACGCTGCCTCGCCGAGGGTGCGGTGCACCTCGTGCTCGCGCTCCAGCAGGCGCTTGGAGACCGCGCGGTCGGCCGAGGGCTTGTCCGGGTCCTCGTCGGCGCTGAGCAGCAGCAGGGCGCGGATCTCCGGGGAGTACTGCTGGCCGTAGCGGTCGATGCGGCCGTTGCGCTGCTCGATGGTGATCAACGACCACGGCAGGTCGTAGTGGATCATCTGGTGGCACTGGCGGTGCAGGTTGACGCCCTCGGCGGCGATGTCGCCCGTGAGCAGGATCCGCAGGTCGCTGTCACCGAGCCCGAAGTCCTTGACCGTGCGCTGCTGTTCGTCGTCGGAGAGGCCGCCGTGGAGCTGCCGGACCGCTCCACCCGCCTTCTCCCGGCTCTGCGCGAACCCAAGGGCGGACGGCAGGGTGTCCTGCAGTATCCGCAGGGTGGCGCGGCGCTCGGAGAAGATGACGACGCGGGTGTCCGACTTGGGGCCGACATCCAGTTTCTTGAGCTCGGCAACCAGTCGCCTGAACTTGGCGGCCTCGTCGATGTCGATGGCTTCGGCGAGGGTGCCGAGGGTGACCAGGGCGTCCCGCTCGGCCTTGCGGTCCTCCCCCGCAGGGTCCCGGTCGATGCTGGCGATCCGGTTGTCGACGGTCTCGGCGAGTGCGGCGTGCGAGGAGAGGAAGGACTTCAGCAGGATGTAGGGGAAGAGCCTCGCGCCCTTACCGGTGACGGGGGCCGTCCGGCCGTCCGGCGGGCTGATCCAGACGTCGTACAGCTCGTCGAAGACCTGCTGCTCCGCGGGGGTCGCCGTGCAGTCGATGGCGATCGGCGGCTTGCGGGTGGCCCACTTGTGGCCGATCTCGGCGGAGACGTCGGGGGACATCTTGTGGCGCCGGATGTAGAGGTGTTCGAGCTGCGTCTCGTCGTAGTCGCTGGTGTCGGGGATCGCCGTCGGATCGAGCATGCTCAGCAGCTCGCCGAAGGACTCGCGCTGGCCGTTGTGGGGGGTGGCGCTGGCGAGGATCAAAGCGTCGGTCTTGGGGGCGAGCAACTGCGCGAGGCGGTTGTTCTTCGTACCGGCGTTGATGAGCTTGTGCGACTCGTCGATGACGACCGCGTCCCAGGTGACCTGCATGAGGTGGCTGCGCCAGCGGTCGGACCGCAGGGTGTCGATCGAGATGATCGCCCGCTTGTAGTACGAGAAGGGATTGCGGCCGGCCGGGATGTCGTTCTTGATCCGCTCGATCCCGGCGGAGTCCAGCCGCACCAGCGGGATCGCGAAGCGCGTCCACAGCTCGTGCTGGAACTGTTCCAGGATGTGCTTGGGTGTCACCACCAGGATGCGCTCACCGCGTCCGCGCCTGATCAGCTCGGACAGCAGGAGCCCCACCTCCAGCGTCTTGCCGAGGCCGACCGCGTCCGCGATCAGCAGTCGGGGGCGCAGCGCCCGCAGGGCGGCCTTGGCGGGCTCCCGCTGGTAGGCGAGGTCATCGACGAGATGGGTCCCGACCGTGGCGAGGCGCTGCTCGGACTGCGGCAGCGGGGTCTTGCGGATCACCGCGTCGATGAACAGCCGCGAGCGGCGGCACTCGGGCGAGCCGTCGGGGACGAGCGCGGTGTCCTCGGGACGCAGTGGGGTGACCTGGTCGAGGCTGTCGTGGGCGAAGAAGACCGCACGCTGGTCCCGGACCAGCGGCGAGGTGCCGCGCACGTCCAGCCGGGTGCCGTCCTTGACGGTCTCGACGGCCTCGACGACCAGCCAGTCCTCGTCGCGGGCGCGAACCTGCATCCCAGCGGCGAACCTGGCCTTGCCGCCGGTCGCACTACCTGACGAACTGTCGGCGGCCGTGGTCACGGGCGGTTCTCCTTCGGTTGCGGTGTTGCTGCGTTGCGATGTTCTGGGCTGCTCAGCCGCCGTAGTCACTGCGACGGCCCTCGATACGGCTGCGCCATCGCGCGGCCCAGCGATCCGGTTCCGGGTCCGGCTCAGCACGTTGCGGCGCGACGAAGGATGGCGGTGTGACCGGTTCCGTCAACGACACGGGGGCGACCAGCTCGGGAGTGATCTCCAACGGAGTCGCCTGACGTTCCAGCACCTCTGCGAGAAAGGCGGCCGGCAACGGAGGGTACGCCTGCGCATCCGTCGGCACCCCGAAGTCCAGCAGGTGTCCCATCGCCGTCTCCAACACGCTCTGCGGAGTCGGCCGGTCCTCCGCGTCGAAGGCCAGGGCGTGAGTAACGAGATCGACCAGCCCGGGGGGAAGTCCCGCCAGGTCCGGCTCGATGTCCAGGGTCCGTTGCATCGCCAGATGGGCGTGGAAGGGGACGTGCCCGGTCGCGGCGTGAACCAGCGTCGCACCGAGACTGTAGACGTCGGCTGCCTCACTCGCCCGCCGGGAGTCGGCCGCCTGTTCCGGGGCCATGTAGGCCAGGGTGCCAAGCGCGGCGCTCGCCGTGGTCAGGCCGGTGCTACCGCTGACGTGGGAAATACCGAAATCGATGACCCGGATGCCGTCCGAGGCGACCAGGACGTTGGCCGGCTTGAGGTCGCGATGCAGCAGATGCACCGAGTGCACGTGCATCAGCGCGTCCGCAAGGCCCGCGGCCAGCCACCAGGCGCCGAGCTCGCTCACCGCCCCGTGCTGCTCCAGCAGTTCCAGCAACGAGGGGGCGTTGATGTATTGAGTGGCGATCCACGGCGTTGCCGCCATCGGATCCGCGTCCACCAACGCGGCGGTGTGGAAGCCGCCGACGCGACGGATCGCTTCCAGCTCCTGGGCGAAGCGCCGGCGGAAGTAGTCGTCCTCCGCGAGCTGCGGCCGGACCACCTTGACGGCGACCGGCCGGGTCGAGCGGTAGCCGAGATATACCAGACCCATCGAGCCATGGCCCAGCCGGCCCACCAGCCGGAAGTCACCGACCGTCGTCGGATCAACCGCCGTGAGCGGTTTCAGCACCTTGACCCCCATGGTGTCCCGTCCTGAACGGACGAAGGCGAGGCTATCAGTGGACCTGATCACTTTTCCCGTCCATCCGAAGCCACGCCCTCCAGGGCGGACTCGCTGCCGGCCTTTGGCCGCAGGGCACCGTTCGTGAGCCCGTCGAACGCGAGCGCGCTCGCCTGCCCACCGAGCGCGGCCACCTCGCGCAGTCGCTCCTCGAAGGCGGTGAGGCGCCGGAAGGCCCCGCCGTACTCCCGCTGGCGTTCGATGTCCATCTGTGGGAGCTGCGCGCTGCGGGCGTCCAGCCGAAAGGTGCCCGTAGCAGTGGTGCTACGGCGGGTGTTGGCCGTACTACGCAGGAAGCCGCGCAGGTAGTCGCTGTCGAGCTGCTCGGTTCGGGAGGTGGCCGTGCTGCTGTCCAGGTCGACCAGACCGCCCCGGACGAGGTCGCCGAGGCCGATCGGTGCGGCCTCGACGCGGCCCGGGCCGGCGGGCAGTTCCGGGAGCAGTTCGAGCAGGTCCCGGGCGAGGCGCCGAACCTCATCGCGCAGGGCGGCGTATTCGGCCGGGTAGTCAGCGCGATGAGCGACCACGTAGCTCCCGGGGCTGAGGTCGACCTCGTCGTCCAGGATGTCGATGAGTGGGACGTCCGTGATCTGCTCTGGCACGGGAGCACCGGCGGCGGCGTCCGGGGTGGCGGTACTGAGGTCGATCATGCGGATGTGGGTTGGATCGATGTCTCCCTCGACCGGCCGCCGCAACTCCCACAGATGCACGGGAAGGGAGTGGTTGGAGATCAGACCGGGCGGGAGCGCCACCACGGAAGACAGGAGCCCTCGACGGACGAGCTCGGCCCGGATCCGGCGGCCCGCCCTCCGGTAGGCCACCGACGCGGGGAGAACGACCAGTGTCCGCCCTCCTGGGGCAGTGTGGGCGTAGCAGTGCTGCACCCAGGCGAGCTCGCTCTCCGATCGAGGGGGGACACCCAGCTCCCAACGCGGGTCGAGCAGCAATCCTTCGCGGCCCCAGTCGGCCACCCCCACCGGGGGCTCGCAGACAACCAGATCGGCATGCAGGCCGGAAAAGCGATCGTCGCGCAGCGAGTCGCCGCAAGCCACCGTGACGGACGCGCCATCGAGCCGCGAGCGGAGCTCGGTGATGGCGGCGGTCGTGGAGTTCTGGTCCTGTCCGTAGTAGTGAGCGGCAGGTCCGATACCGAGCAGCAGTGTGCCCGCACCGCACGCCGGGTCGTAGACGATAGCGTCCGCCGAATCGACCGGCCCGGCGAGCGCAGCGACGATCCGCGCCAGAGTCGGTGTGCTCATCGGTTCACCGCCGCTGCGGGCCGTGGAGACGATGCACCGTTCGATCAGGTCGCTGTAGAGCGCCTGCGTACCCCGCTCGACGGCGAGGGCCGTGACGACGGCCGCGGCGGACCCGGTCAGCGGCGGGAAACGGTGCGAGGCGGGATCATCCAGTAGCTGGGTGGCCACGGATCCGAGTGCCGTGAGCATGTCGTCGCCATGCTGAGCGCGCAGCTCGCGCCACAGCTCGACCTCTCCGGATGTCTCCTGCCCTTTGCCCTGCCGCTCCAGCCACTGCTGGACCTCAGCGAGCGGGAAGAGCGGGCTGGTCGAGGTCCCGGCGGCAGGGCGCGGGAAGTCCGGATAGCGCCGGCGCCAGTTCGACACCGCGGCCCGGGTCACACCGGCAAGCCGGGCGATCTCGGCAGCCGTGACGACCGCCATCGCGGTGGACTCGTCAGCTGCCATAGTCCGACCGTACACATGTAGGCAAGTACGATCAACCCTTCATCGTTGACACCGCTAACATGGACGCTCCAGAATATCCGTGAGCGTAGGTAGGGCTCCACCCGACCAGCGTATGGGCGCCGGGCCTTGCCCCTCACCCGCCGTCCACGCCGGTCCTCCTAAGGAGCAGTGCAGACAGCATGACCAAGCGCGCTCGACGTTCAGCTGTGCTTGCCGTGGAACAGCGAGCTGTCGACCACGCCTATTCTTGCCTCGAACGATCCCGCCGCGACGTAATCGAGCTTCGCAGCCTCGATGTCGCTGCCAGCACCAAGGACTCCATCGAGATCGGTCACGACTGGGACGAGCGGCTGGCATCGCTCGACCTCGGCGGCACATCCCTTGTGTTCATGCGCGCCGACGTGGATGCGGACGGAGCGCATAGGACGTTCTACATCGGGCGACGAGCCGTTCTCGACGAACGGCGAGATCCGGTGGTCATCTCCTGGTCCTCACCCGCTGCCGTACGTTGGCGGCTCACTACCGATCAGCAGCCGGGCGAGGTGCGGCTGCTGCGCCAGATCGTCTGCGACAGACGGACCGTCAAGCAATATCTCGACCTGCACGGAACCGACATGCAGGCCCTCGAAACCCAGATCCTTGGTGCGACCGAGGCGACGGCTGATCCCTCCGTGCTCCCGCCGGCTGATGCCGTGCCGAGTGAAACCGACTTGGTCGACCCGCTCCTCGACGAACTCGACCGAGCACGCGACGGAGCGATGCACGACATCGTTGAGACGATCCAGCGTGAGCAACTTCGCCTCGTCACGGAGCAGCCGGGCGGCGTCCTGATCGTCCAGGGCGGACCAGGAACCGGCAAGACCGCCGTCGGCCTGCACCGCGTGACCTGGCTGCTCGACAATAACCACGGAGCCGCCGGCGACGTGTTGGTCCTCGGACCGAACCGTGCCTTCCTCAACTACGTGGGCACTGTGCTGCCCCAGCTGGGCACCCGCGGTGTCACTCTGCTCGAGCTCCCCGCCTTGTGGTCGGCGGCAGAAGTCGGCCGCGACGCGCATCCGGTCGCCGTGGTGAAATCCGATCTCCGAATGGCCGCTGTCCTCCGCAACGCGGTCGACAGCCATATCACCAGCTCTGCAGATCGCCTGGAAGCCCTCGTCGACGGCCCCGTGTTCACATTCGAGCTGAACCGCCGAGAAGTCGTCATACCTGTGGCGGAGCTGGCGAACCTAGCCGCGGCGTCAATGGGGGGCGACAGTCCCTATCGCGTGCGCAGGGAGCGCTGCGTCCAGCAGATGACCGAACACCTTACCCAGGAGTACATCAGAACGCTGCCCGGCCCGGCAGACACAGACTACTTCGACCAGGTTCGGAAACTGCGCCCGGTCACCCGCCTGCTCAAGCGGATATGCCCCGAACTGTCGGCACCCGACGTGCTGCGAGGCCTCATGGCCTCGCCCGCCAGAATGACCTCGGCGGCGGACGGGATCCTGTCTGTAACGGAGCAGAACCTCCTCCTCGCCGACGGCGCAAGGACCACACGCATCGACCGCTCCCCGAGCCGCGAGGATCTCGTGTGCCTCGACGAACTCGCGTACATCCTGGTAGGCCGGCCCGAGCAGACATACGGACATCTCGTCATCGACGAGGCACAGGACGTCACTCCCATGGAGGCTCGGTCACTCGCCCGCCGCTGCCCCGCCGGATCCATGACGGTTCTCGGAGATCTTGCGCAGGCCACAGGGCCTCACCTCTACGAAGGCTGGGATCAGCTCGGGAACCTCCTTGCGGGAAGGGATGGTTGGCGCCTAGCAGAGCTGCTCACCGGCTTCCGCGTACCGCGTGAGGTGATGACCTTCGTGACACCACTGGGCGCGGCGTGCGCACCTGGGGTCGGGACGCCCGACTCGGTACGCACAACGGGCACCGATGTCATCGTCCGCCGCGGCCCGGCCCCTATCCAAGAGGCCGTGGAGTTCGCCGTCGGCCTCGTCATGGAGCCGGAATCGGCCGGACGCTCAGTCGCTGTGATCGTTGCGGATGACGAATCCTGGTCCACGACCGCCCATGCCGTACTCCGGCAGACGTTCGATGGCCCGGGGAAGGCCTGCGTGGAGGCCGAACGCAGGATCACCGTCCTCACCGCGTCCGCTGCCAAGGGCCTGGAGTTCGACCACGTCATCGTGGTCGAACCGGCCGCTGTTGCCCGCGATGGGGCCTCCGGCCTGCGACACCTGTTCGTCGCACTGACACGGTGCACCCAGTCCCTGACGATCATCCATCAGGCTGCGCTGCCGCAGCTGCTCATGAAACCCACCCCTACCCCCAGTCCCCATCAGAGCGTCGTTCTCAGGCCGAAGCCGGCCACTGGAACCGGAACTGGCGAGTCTCCCGGCCTGTGCAGCCGATTCCACCCAGACGGCCGGCCCTGCGCCCGTCCGGCAGGACACGGCGACGGCTGGTGCCGTGAACCCGGCTGTGGTGGCTTCCGCACCAGTGACCCGCTCCTCGTCCCGGGAGTCCGTCGGTTGCCCCCGGCTCCTGGCAGGGCCAGCTGGCAGAGGCTCGATCAGTCCGCCGCGGAGACCGCCCACGTGCGGGTGAGTGCGGGAGCACGAACCGCCTTCGTCCATCAGCACAGGGGCGAGCGCCGTGAGGCCGCAGTCGAACTCCACAGCATGCTGCGCCCCTTCCTCACCAACGGCATCCACCACCGGCGGCCGGATGGGCACTGGGTCCTGGACCTTCACGGATATCGACTCGTTCTCAGTCCGGACGCCGACACGATCACGGGCTACCACTCCATTCATTCGGAGCGGAGCTTCGCCCAGTTCGAAGCGGGAATATCCTCCCGGGTGGGCAAGGAAGCCCGTGCGCATCGCCGATCCGCACTCACGCCCGCCCGCCCGGAAACCAGCTCGCCCCTCACAGACAACGTAGTAGTGCGGCAACTCTCTTCGGAGCAGCTGCACGTGACGTCCTCGGCATGCGGAAGGTTCGAAGGCCTGCGCCCCGGTTCTCGGGAGCTTCCCGACGAGGAGTTCCTGCAGATACTCCGGAACGCCTTGGCATCCGATCTCCGTACCGCAGGGATCATCAGGGGGAACGGGCGACTTCTGGTCACCACGGACCGCCTTGAGTGGCATCTGACAGCAGACGGACGGACAGTGATCAACATTTATGAACCAGGGGCGGCCCCTTCCTTCCCCGCGAGGGAACCCGAGCCTGTCACACCCCCCGTCAGAGAGGCTGCCATGCCCGCCCCGACCATAGAGTCACCATCCGTCGCCCAGCCCGACGCGCGATCCGAACACAGCCTGGAGCAGCTCCTCTCCCAGCGCATGCTCGAGTCGCGGGCGGAGAAGGCGCACGAGGCGCTCCGGCATCGCCTGCTGGCCGACCTGTTCGAGAGCGCGGTGGACGCCGGCGAGGGCACATATGTCGATGCCTGGTGCGACCGGCCCAGCGGCACCGTGCTTTTCGAAGTCCTTGGAGCCGACGGGCAGCACTATGCGCAGATACGTGAGGCGGTGCTCCACCTCATGGAAGCGGCACATCTGCGGCCGGAGGGCCAGCCCGAATACCTGGTGCTGGCCCTCCGGGAGGCACCGGCCGAGGCGTGGATCTCGGACACAGTCACGGGTGCCTTCAGCGTCAGTCTCGCCTGGCGTGAGAATGACACCTGGGCGGGACCGGGTGCGGCTCACATCAATCCCGAGACCTGAGCACCCATCCCCCGCCACCGCGCCGCTGTAGAGGTCCACGGGCGTTGCCGATGCGGCGGGGTCGGCCAGCACAACGACACCAGTGCTCAGATCGGGCACGGCTCCCCGGAAGGGCACGCAGGGTCTTCCTACACAGTGAGTGACGCTACATCAGACATAGATTTTGGCACGTACAGGTGAAGTCAAGGCGGATGGTGAGCGCTGAATCAACGGACGTCAGCTCCGGCGGGAACGGTCCGATCTCCCGGATCGCTGCGATTGTGACCGAGCGCGAGCGTCGCCGCGCCCAGCGAGAACTCAAGGAGGCTGAAACCCCAGATGCTGCGGTTGATGGCTTCCTCCTGCGCAGGTGGCGCCAGGCGGGCGTCCGGCGCAAGCCCCACGGAGCCTCTCCAGTAGCTCCTGGACAATCTGATCGGCCAGGATGCCCAGGGGAGCAACGGGCGGCGGCCGAGCATACCCGCACAAGCTCCTGCCCCGAGCCCACGGCTGCTGTCGGCGTGCAGTTCACCGAAGCTTTTCAGCTCGGCACATCCTGGCTCCCAGCTGGTCCTCGATCAGGTAGGTCCACACAGCGGCCAAGATCCAAAATCTCGAGTTGTCGATCTGGCGGACAGTCAGAAAAGGTCAGCAAAAGGTCAGCATAGGAATCACTAGACCCTGCCACAGACGACCAAACCTGAGACTCGCACCCCGCCTCCATACCGCCCCCCAGCGGTCCAGCGGGCTACCCAGGTGGCGAGCCGACGGCTGCCGCTGTCCGCCGCCAGCAGTGCCTCGGTAAGCCCCACTCCGAAACACATAAGCCCAGGTCAGCGCGCTCGGCCCCGTGGTTTCAGGGGCATGGCGGGCATCTCGGGAGCAGCCAGTCGAGCTCCGTCGTAGCCGTGCACATCACCGAACCTGGCCCCTTCCATCCACGCCGAACGTGCCTGTACGATCTCCTCACTGGATCGTCCGATGAAGTTCCACCACATCACGATCTTCTCGTCGAACGGCTCGCCGCCGAGCAGCAGCACGGCGCTGTCCGTCCTTGCGAGGAGCGGGAGTTCGCGGCGGCCGCAGCCGAGGTAGAGCATCGAGCCGGGCTCGACCCGGACGCCGTCCACGTCGACGCTGCCGCTCATCGCCAGGACCGCGTACTCGAAGTCGCTCTCCAGTGGCAGCCGCAGGTCGGCGCCGGCGGTGAGGGCCAGGTCGGCGCCGACCAGGGGGGTGTGGGCGGTGCCGGGTGAGGTGGCGCCGTCGAGGGTCCCCATGATGACGGTGGCGTGCAGGCCGGGGGCGCTGACGGTCGGCAGGCCCGCGTGGTGTTCGAAGGCGGGGGCGGTGTTGCGGTGGCCGTCGGGGAGGGCGACCCAGAGTTGCGCGCCGTGCAGCAGGCGGGCGTGTTCGCGGGGCGACTCCTCGGAGTGGGAGATCGCCCGGCCCGAGGTCATCAGGCCCAGTTCGTAGGGCCGGACGGTCTGCAGGCTGCCCAGGCTGTCGCGATGCAGGATTTCGCCGTCGTGCAGCCAGCTGACGGTCTGCAGTCCCATGTGCGGGTGCGGCGGGACCTGCATGCCGGGCTCGCCGGCGATGTCGTCGGGCCCGTAGTGGTCGACGAAGCACCAGGCGCCGACCATCCGCCGGCCGAGGTTGGGCAGCAGCCGGCGTACTTCGGTGCTCTCGCCGAGGCGGACCTGCCGACCGGTCAGCAGCTCCTTGACCGGGCCGCTGACGGCCTCGCCTCCGCAGCGGGTCGGGGACGGCTTGAGATCGAGGTTGCTCATGCCGCCCACCCTACGGGTCGGGGCGCGGGCCGTGCCGGAGGCCGGTTCGGTCTGCCCCGCAAGCACGCGGCGATCGACAAGCCGCCCGGAGCGGGTACTGAGCGGCGCAGGCCGGATCAGGCGGGCAGGCCGACGAGTGCGTTGCCGAGGAAGGCGATGGTGTCGGGCATGACCCGGCGCCAGAAGCCCGCATCGTGCTCGCCGCGCGGGAAGTGGGCCTGGGCGGCGCGGGCGGCCAGGCCGCGGGCGGCCTCGCAGAAGGGGTCCTCGGTGCCGCACCACACGCCGAGCGGGCTGCCGTGCGGCTGGTCAAGGTGCAGCAGCGGCTCGTGTTCGCGCCAGTCCGCCTCGTCGCGGAAGACCTCGACGGCCCGGGCGGCCGGCCAGTCGCGGAACAGGGCCGGGCTGAGCAGGGCCACCGGTCCGAAGCGGGCGCCCCGGTTGCGCGCGTAGCGGAGCGTGCCGGAGCCGCCCATCGAGATGCCCATCGCACCGGCCGGGGTGCGCAGCCCCTGCCCGGCCAGCCAGCCGGGCACCTCGTCGAGCAGCATCCTCTGCGGGTCGTCGCTGCCGGTGAGGTGCCAGTAGGTGGCGTCGCCGCCGTCGACCGCGACCAGTGCGAACGGGGGTATTCCGGCCGCGACGGCCTCCGCGAGGAACTGCGGCAGGCCGGTGTCCACCATGGTCTGCGCGTCGGCGCCGCGCCCGTGCAAAGCGAGGCAGACCGGCAGGTCACCGGGGCGGGCGGCGCCCGGCGGGAGCATGGTGATCAACTGCACGGTGGCGCCGCGCGCCTGCGAGCGGAGCCTCTCGACGTGCACCGGTCCGGGGACGATCGGCGGCAGGCTGCCGTCCGGGCCGGTCAGTCCGAGTGCCCGGCGCAGCCGGACGCCGCCGGGCAGCAGGTCCTCGGCCATCGCCACGCCCGCTCCGGCGCCGGCCAGGGCGAGGCCGCCGGCCGCGGCGGCGAACCGCAGCAGCGTCCGTCTGCCGACCCGGCGCGCCGGCGCGCTCGCCTCGTCCCCGCCGCTCTCCCCGTGACCGGCCCTGCGGCCGTCCCCGTGGCTCTCCCCGTGACTCACAGCAGTGTCCCCTCCGACGGTGAGGCACCAACTGTAGGGGCGGGCGGCGCGACGGCACGCGCCGCCCGGACGACCCGATGCACCGTCAGTGGGCGCAGGCCCAGGAGGCGGTGGCGGTGGCCGTCTCGGCCTGGGCACGCAGGGCGCGGACGGCCTCGGCGGGGTCGGCGGCGCCGTAGACGGCGGAGCCGGCCACGAAGACGTCGGCGCCGGCCTCGGCGCAGCGCTCGATGGTGGACTCCGACACGCCGCCGTCGACCTGGAGCCAGAGGTCCAGGCCGTACTTGGAGATCAGCTCCCGGGTGCGGCGGATCTTGGGCAGCATGATGTCGAGGAAGGCCTGGCCGCCGAAGCCGGGCTCGACGGTCATGATCAGCAGCATGTCCAGCTCGGGCAGCAGGTCCTCGTACGGCTCGATCGGCGTGCCCGGCTTGAGCGCCATCGACGCGCGGGCGCCCTTGGCGCGGATCTCGCGGGCGAGCCGGACGGGGGCGGCGGCGGCCTCGACGTGGAAGGTGACGGAGCCGGCTCCGGCCTCGACGTACTGCGGGGCCCAGCGGTCCGGGTCCTCGATCATCAGGTGGCAGTCGAGCGGGGTGCGGGTGGCGCGGGCGAGGGACTCGACGACCGGGACGCCGAGCGTCAGGTTGGGCACGAAGTGGTTGTCCATCACATCGACGTGCAGCCAGTCCGCACCCCGGACGGACTCCGCCTCCTCGGCCAGGCGCGCGAAGTCGGCCGACAGGATGCTGGGGTTGATCTGCGCCATTTCCGATGCCTTCACAGCTGGACGTGGGTGCCGGGATCGGCCACCTCGGCCACATCATCCCCCGGCCCGGCGGCCGGAAGTGAACAGTGATACACGCCCGTGACCCGCATCACACCGGTTGCGCGATAGCGTTCTGGCCGCCGTGGTCCGTCCCCGTCCCTCCGAGGAAGGTCTTCCGATGGCCGAGCTGGTCCATCCCGCCCGCGCGTTGTGGTGGCTCTTCGAGCCGGTGCACGCCGTCACCTACTTCTCGCCCGAAGGGCGGGCCGCGTACGAGGCCGCGGGCCTGCGCGGCGGCTGGCGCGGCTACTTCGCCGGCCGCGCGGCGCCGCTCGGCCCGGTGGACGCACCGCCGGTGACCGCCGCGTTCTTCAACTTCGCGCCCAGCATGGTCGAGCGGGCACTGCCGGACGTCTGGAGCCGGGCCACCCCGGAGGCCGCCCTGGCGGCCCGGACGGCCGGTGCGACGGCCGCGTTGGAGCGGCTGCTGGAGCACGTCAAGCCGGACCGGATCGAGCGGGCGGTGATCCGGCTGGAGCGGGCCGTCGCCGGCCTGGACTGCGCGGGCCGGGTGCTGGCCGCCGCGAACGCCGCCCTGCCGCACCCCGAGGGCATGCTCGCCCGGCTCTGGCACGCCACCACGGTGATGCGCGAGCACCGCGGCGACGGTCATGTCGCGGCCCTGGTGGGCGCCGGGCTCGACGGCTGCGAGGCACTGGTGGTGCGATGTTCCCTGGATGCCCAGCGTGAGGTGCTGCAGCCCTACCGCGGCTGGACGGACAAGGAGTGGGAGGCGGCGACCGCGCGGCTGGTGGAGCGCGGCTGGCTGACCGCCGAGGGCACCGTCACGGAGTGGGGCCGGATCCGCCACCAGACCCTCGAAGCGGCCACCGACCTCGCGGCGGCGCGGGTCTGGGAAGGCTACCCGCGGGCCGAACTGGACCGGCTGGTCGCCGACCTCAAGCCCATCTCGACGCTCTGCCGCACGGCCCTGCCGCCCATCAACCCGATCGGGCTGCCCGCGACCACCGGCTGAGCGTCAGACCCCGGCCGGCCCTCCGGCTGCCGCGTCGGCCACCGGTTCAGTCACCGGTTCGGCCACGGGTTCGGCCACGGGACCAGCCGCCGACCCGGCCGCCGACCCGTGCGGTCCGAGGACGATGCCGCGGCCCGCGTAGAAGCGCGGCAGGTCCGTCCAGGGGACGCGGGCGAACTCCTGCGACTCGCCCGCGAACCCGGACGGGTTGTGGATCACCAGGTCGTCGGCCGTGGCACCGACCGCGAGCACCAGGTGCCCGCCCCGGCGGACGGGCTCGGGGCCCAGGGTGCGGACGGCCGGGTGCACCGAGATCATCACCAGCCGGCCCCGCGCCAGGTACCCGGGCAGGTCCTCGGCGGGCAGGTCCGGCCGGGACTCGGCGGCCAGCCCCCACCGCTCGCTCGCGTACGCGGCGAACGGGGCGTGGATCAGCCCGTCCAGCCGCTCGCCTCGGCGGACGTACGCACCCGCGTCCAGACATTCACCCGCAAGGGTGACGGGCGGCGGCGCGACACCCCACCAGAAGTCGAGCGCCATCCGCAGGCAGGCCACTCCGCACAACCGCCACGACCAGTACTCGTACTCCTCGGGCGTCGCCGCCCCCGACTGCCCCCAGAGGGGGTCGTCGGCAGCGCTCAGCAGTCCCCCGATGATCTCCCGGACTAGCCCGGGAGACTCCCACTGCGCGTAGTAGGGCACCTGGTGGATGGTCTCCGAGCCGCTCGTCATGGCCCCGACCCTGCCACAGGGCGGCGCGGCCGTCCCGTCGAGCCGCCGCGGGGCGGTGCCCGGGCGGTACGGACCGCCCGGGCACCCGGCGCGTCCTACCAGGCGTAGTCCTCCGGCGCGGTGCGGTGGCCGGGGAAGATCTCGTCGAGGCGGTCGAGGGTCTTCTGGTCGAGCGTCACGTCCAGGGCGCGGACGGCCGCGTGCAGCTGGTCGAGCGTGCGCGGGCCGACGATCGGGGCGGTGACGGCCGGGCGGGAGAGCAGCCAGGCGAGGGCGATGTCGCCCGGCTCGTGACCGAGCTCGGCGGCGAAGTCCTCGTACGCCTGGATCTGCTCGCGCTTCGCGGCGATCGTCTCGGCCGCCCGCCCGGAGCTGCGGCGCACGCCCTCGCGCTCCTTGCGCAGCACGCCGCCGAGCAGGCCGCCGTGCAGGGGCGACCAGGGGATCAGGCCGAGGCCGTAGTGCTGGGCGGCCGGGACGACCTCCAGCTCGACGGTGCGCTCCAGCAGGTTGTAGATCGACTGCTCGCTGGTGAGGCCGAGGAAGTTCCGGGCCTTCGCGCTCTCCTGGGCCTGGGCGATGTGCCAGCCGGCGAAGTTGCTGGAGCCGACGTAGACGATCTTGCCCTGGGCGACCAGCACCTCCATCGCCTGCCAGATCTCCTCCCAGGGAGTCGCCCGGTCGACGTGGTGCATCTGGTACAGGTCGATGTAGTCGGTCTGCAGGCGGCGCAGGCTGGCGTCGACGGCGCGCCGGATGTTGAGCGCGGAGAGCTTGCCCTCGTTGGGCCACTCGCCCATGTCCCCGTACAGCTTGGTGGCGAGGACGGTCCGCTCGCGGCGGCCGCCGCCCTGCGCGAACCAGCTGCCGATGATCTCTTCGGTGCGGCCCTTGTTCTCGGCCCAGCCGTAGACGTTGGCGGTGTCGAAGAAGTTGATGCCCTGCTCGTGGGCGGTGTCCATGATCTTGTGGGCGTCGGCCTCTTCGGTGTGCGGACCGAAGTTCATGGTGCCCAGGCAGAGGCGGGAGACGGTCAGGCCGGTACGGCCGAGGTGGGTGAACTCCATGGTCCACCACCCTCTGCCGCTCCGGCCCGTTTGTCCAGCATCGGCCCCCGGCGTCTCACCATGGGGCCCGGTCAGCGCCCGTCGGCGGCGAACTTCCGTACCGCGAGCGGCCGGAAGACCGCCCGGAGCAGCACGCACCGCGCCAGGCGGGCCGGTCAGGGCGAGGAAGACGTCGTCAGGCGGAACCCGGCGCCCACCTGCACGCCGCGGCCACCAGCGACCGGTTCCCCGATCTGGCCCGGACCTTCGCCGAGGGGGCGCACCCGTCGACCCCGAGACGGTGTTCGCCCGGTCACTGCACCGGGTCATCGCGGCGATGCTCACGCCGCCGCCCCCCTGACACCCCGGACCCCTGCCGACCCGGAGAGCCGCAGAGCATCACCATGTGTCACCACTCGACTCCGCAGCGCGTACGATACTGCGTGTACGTCGCAGGGTGCCAGCCACCGGTGCCGCGCGACACGCACGTTCGGCACCGGGCCGCGCCGCAGGGCCGCGCACCGCAGGAAGGGGCCCGCCACGCATGGACACGGTCATCGTGCAGCTGCCCGAAGGCACCCGCCCCCGGCCCGGCGACGGCCCCGCGACGCCCCGGCTGCTGCACCTGGGGCCGGGCGAGAGCGCCGAGTTCGGACGCGGCTCCCCCGGCAGTCCGGCCGCCATCGCGCTGGACGACCAGGGTGTGTCACGCCGCGCGGGCGAGCTGACCGCCGCCGAGGACTACTGGCGGCTGTCCAACTTCAGCACGTCCGCCACCTACGTGGTCGAGAACCTCGAAGGAGCCGGCGAGCACGTCAAGGTCGCACCCGGACGCCTCGGCGCTCCGGTGCCGTTCGAGTTCGCGCGGGTGGTGCTGCCCGCACTCGGCGGCGCCACCCACTTCAAGGTCTTCGCACCCCAACACGCCTACCTGGACGGCACATCGGGGCCCTGCTCCGGCGAACACACGGTGAGCCCGTTCGCCCTGGACCCGACCTCCAAGTACTTCCTCGTCCTGCTCGCCCTGTGCGAGCCGAGGCTGCGGGCGGCCTCCGCGGCCGTCCCCGGCGCGACCGAGGTGACCGAGCGGCTGCGCGACCTGCCCGACTGCGCCGGGCTGACCCGGTCCGCCGTCAACTACCACATCGACTACCTGGCGGACACCAAGCTCCGGCTCCGCGACGGCGGCGCGACGGCGGACGTGCCCCGGCCGAGCGGGCACAAGCGGGAGGAACTCGTCGCGCTCGCCCTGCGGTTCGACCTCGTCCGGGAGGAGCACCTCGCACTGCTCCCGGCCGGCCGGGGCCACCCCGGCCGCAACCGGCCCGGCCCCACCGGCTGACCCCGCACCACCGCACCACCGGACGCTCCGAGAGGCCGCGATGACCCTGGACGACGGCGAGCCGCCCGCGCTCGACCTGCCGGCCGGCCTCGTCGTGGCCGGAACCCGGATCACCGGGCTGATCGGAGCCGGGAGTTGGGGAACGGTCTACGCGGCCGAGCGGATCGACGACGGCGCGCCGGTCGCCGTCAAGCTCCTGCGGCCCGACCTGCTGACCCCGGGCCGGCGCAGCACGATGGCCGAACTGGTCGCCCGCGAGGTGCGCTTCAGCCGCCAGGCCGACCACCCGCACCTCATCCGCACCTTCACCACCTCCACCCTGCACGATCCGGACGATCCCCGGCTCGACGGGGCCGTGGTGCTGGTGATGGAACGCGCCGCCGGCAGCCTCCAGGATCTGCTCACCTCCGCCGTGCCCCCGACGCCGGTGCCGGAGGCGGAGCGGCTGCTCGCCGAGGTCTGCACCGGCCTCGCCCACATGCACCGGCACGGCTGGGTGCACGGCGACCTCAAGGGCGCCAACATCCTGCTGATGGCCGACGGCACCGTCCGGCTCGCCGACTTCGGGCTCACCGCCCAACTCGACGGCACGCACGCCTACATCCCGCCGCTCGGCTCGCTCGACCACGTGCCGCCGGAGTGGTGGTCGCAGCGGGCGGACAGCCGGGGAGTGCCGCTACGGCCGAGTGCGGACATCTGGGCCTTCGGCGTCCTCGCCCACCAGCTCCTCACCGGCGGACTGCACCCCTTTCTGGGCGCGACCGCCCGCGCCAGGTCGCTCGCCGCGCAGTCCTACGCCTGCGGGGCGGCGCCACTGCGACTGGACGACGGAGTCCCCGGGCCGTGGCGGGCACTCGTCACCGAGTGCCTGGCCGCCGACCCGGCCGTCCGCGGCCGGCTGGACGCGACCGGGCTGGCGGCCCGGGTGCGGGCCCTCGACACGGCCGCAGACACGGCCCCCGACACGGCCCCCGCCCGGCTCCGGCGCACGCAGCGGCGCACCGTCGCCCTGGCCGCCGGGGCCTCGGCGTTCGTCCTCGCCCTGGCCGGCGGCGCCGTCGCGGTGCTGCGGGTCTCCGGGTCCGGGGGCTCCCCGCCGCCCCCGCCGGTGGCGGTCACCGCGCCGGGCGCGGTCCCCGAAGACTCCGACGTCCCCCGCGAGTTGCGCGAGGTCATCACCCGCACGGCCCGGCAGTGCCCGGAGCCGGAGGTGACGCCGGCACTGCTGGCGGCCATGCTCAAGGCCGAGAGCGGCTTCGACCCGGCCGCCGCCCGGCCGCAGTCCCAGGAGTACGGCATCGCGATGTGGACGCCCGCGGTCTTCAACGCCTGGGCGCAGGACGGCGACAGCGACGGCGACAAGGACTACATGTCCCCGCCCGACGCGATCGTCAGCATGGGCAACTACGTCTGCTGGCTCGACCAGCAGCTCAAGCGCCGGGGTATGACCGAGCACCTGCCCGCGCTGGTCGTCGCCGGCTACCGCACCAGCGACAAGACCGTCGCCGATGCCGGCGACGTACCGGAGCGCGTCCGGCCGCATGTCGACAAGGTGATGAATTACCTCGATCAGTACACACGTTGACGCGGGCCGCCGTCCCGCAGGAGGCGACCCGCGCCAGGACCGTGGCCGCGGGCCCAGAAGCACGGCAGGCTCCACGGGCCGACCGGCAAAGCGGCCGGTTGGCCGGCCTACTCAGCAGGTCGGCAGCCCCGGCACCGGCTCGTCGTTGCCGCCGCCCGAGAGGTAGATGACGTTCACCCAGACACCGCGGTTGCCGCTGTCGTCGTCGGTCTTCGCGTACCACTTGTTGTGGTAGGCGCCGTCGGACATCTCCGAGCCGACGGCCTGGCAGTAGAAGTAGTTGACACCGGCGTTGAGCGTGCCGGCCCGGACGTTGCCGCTGAAGAACGTGGGAGCGGTCTTCCACACGTTGCAGTTGTACGTTCCGTTGCCGTTGTCCGAACAGCCCCCGGCCGCGTCGGCCGAGGTCGCGGTGAGACCCAGGGTGGTGACCCCCAGGACGGCCGCGGCGCCGGCCAGAGCAAGCTTGCGCACAGCGAACATGGTTCTCCTCAATGATGGCGAGTGATGTCCTTCGCGGTTACGCACTGTGTTACTGGAACCACAGTGCGTCCACGACCAGAGAACCAGTACGCTTCCCCGCCCGGTACCTGACACCTGTCAGGGCCGACTCCGAGCTGCCGGCCTGCGGTCCCCCGGCCCCCGCGCTACCCCAGCGCGTACGGCAACACGACCCGCACGAACTCGGCCGGCTCCACCACGTGCGGCTCACGGCCGCCGCCCCCGTAGACGTGCCGCTCCGCCTTCGGCAGCGCCAGGTCGATCGTGTCCAGCGCCCCGGTGCGCTCCGGACCGCCGTCGTCGCTCTGGGTCAGCAGCACCGTCTCCGTGAAGCCGCCGAGGGCGTCCAGGTCCAGGTCGTAGGCGTCCGGGTCCCGGAGCTCGTCCAGGAACGTCGGCGCGTTGCGGATGTACGCGTGCCGCAGCGGGGCGGGCAGCTTCGACCACGCTCCGGGGCCGAAGGTCACCGTCTCCACGAACAGCTCGGCCGCCGCCGCGGTCTCTCCCCGCTCCAGCAGCGTCCGCACCGGCGCGACCCGCGCGACCGCGGCGTCCGCGACCCGCCGCCGGTCCGGGTCGGACGCGAGCAGCCCGATCGCCGGCGGCTCGTGCGCCGCGATCCCCCGCACCAGATCCGGCCGGGCCACCGCCAGCCGGAGCGCGACCATCGCCCCGTACAGCGTCCCGACGACGAACGCCGGCGCCAGCCGCAGCCCCTCGATGAGGCCCGCCAGATCGGCGGCGTCCTCGTGCACCGACCCCTGGGTCAGCACTTCCTCACTTCGGCCGTGCCCCCGCCGGTCGTACGCCACGACCTTGCACTCCGCCGCGAGCCCCGGCAGCACACGCTCCCACGAATCGGCGTCCACCCACGACCCGTGCACCAGCACCACACTCGGCCCCGTACCCCGGACCTCGTGGTACAGCGCAACCCCGTTCGCCCTGAGCATGGCCATCGCAGACCTCCGCACCTCGGTCCCGCTCCGCCCCACCCCACCAGCCTGGCACAACCTCCGCCGGAGCGGATCTCCGGCGGACGGCCCCGCGGCGGACGGCATCCGCACCAGGACAGCGGGCGGCATTCGCGCCAGGGCAAGGGGGCGGCAGCTGTGCCTAGAGTGGAGCCATGGCGCAGACGCGTGGCGCAGCCGCCCGGGCCGCGGGGGTGCTCCGGTGGCGGCCCCGTCCGGGGAGCCGGACGTGGGCCTGGTGGTTGCCGGTCCTCCTGGTTCCGCTGGCCGTGCTGATCGACCTCGCCTTCCGGAGCCGTGAACCGCTGAGCTTCGTGCTGGTCGGCGTGCCGCCGCTGGCAGCCGCCACCCGCAGCCCCCGGGGGACCGCCCTGGCCACCGCGATCTGCGTGCTGCTGGAGATGTGGATGGCGTCCCGGCTGCCCGGCCACCTCACCGAGCAGCACCACGTGGCCCTGTACCTTGCGACCGTGCTGATCGGGATGGCGAGCGTCCTGCTCGCCCGGCAGCGGGTCCGGGCCGAGGCCCACCTGATCGAGGCCCGGTCGGTGGCCGAGGCGGTGCAGCTCACACTGCTGCGCCCGGTACCGGAGCGGGTCGGGCCGTTACGGGCGGCCGGGTTCTACGAGGCCGGCGAGGGCGGCGCGCTGGTCGGTGGTGATCTCTACGACCTGTGCGAGACACCGTTCGGCGTCCGGGTGCTCATCGGCGACGTCCGCGGCAAGGGCCTGGACGCCGTCCAGACGGTGTCCGCCGTCCTCGGCGCTTTCCGGGTCTCCGCGCACGAGTGGGCCGACCTGGGAAAGCTGGCCGAGCGGCTGGAGCTCAGCATCGCGCGCAACTCGGGCCGGGCGGCGGGCGACGCCGAGCTGTTCGTCACGGCCCTGCTGCTGGAGTTCCCCACCGGCACGGGCGAGGTGCGGATCGTCGACCGCGGTCACCCCGCCCCCGTCCTGGTCGGACGGGCCGGCACCCGCCTGCTCCGGACCTCGCCGTCGCTGCCGCTGGGCCTGGGCGAACTCTGCCCCGCGGAGTCCGAGGTGACCACGCACACGTTCGATCCCGGCGACGTGCTCGTCCTCTACACCGACGGCGTGAGCGAGGCCCGCAACGGTGACGGCACCTTCTACCCCCTGCTGGACCGCCTGGCCGAGCGCTTCGACGGGCGGATGGCGGGCGGACCGGAGACGGTCGCGTCCTTCGTCCGGGCCGACGCCGACCTCTGGTCGGCCGGGTCCGAGGGCGGCACCGAGGGCGGCACCGACGACCGGGCCGTCCTCACCCTGGCCCTGCCGGGGGCGCCCGACCACCCGGGGACGAAGCGGCTCTGAGACGACGACGAGGGCCGCCTTCCCGGATGCGGGAAGACGGCCCTCGAAGGGTGTGCGGGCGGAGCCCAGCCGGAAGTACGGCCGGCAGAGCCTCGCCCGGACGGCCGGACGGCCGGAAGGGCCTCGACCGGAAGTACGGCGGGAGGGGCCCGGCGCACGAGTCGCGCGCCGGGCCCCTCCGCCTTCGCCCCGGGGCCCCTGTCCGACGCCGGGGCGCCGCGGTGGTGGCTCGGTCGGGACAGGCCTGTCGGCTTAGTACCAGTGGTGGGTCTGCCAGAACGCCCAGGCGGCGTTCGGGCTGCCGTAGCGCTCGTTCATGTAGTTCAGGCCCCACTTGATCTGGGTGGCCGGGTTGGTCTTCCAGTCGGCGCCGGCCGAGGCCATCTTGGAGCCGGGGAGCGCCTGGACGAGGCCGTACGCACCGGAGGAGGCGTTGGTCGCGGTGACGTTCCAGCTGCTCTCGTGGGCGACGATCTTGTTGAACGACGCGAGCTGGCCGGCCGGCACGATCTTCGCGGCCAGTGCCTGCGCGGTGGAGGCGGGGGTGGCCGCGTTGGCCATGGTGGGGGCCACGACGGTGCCGAGGGTGGCGATACCGGCGGCGGAGGCGAGCAGAGCGGCCGAAGCACGCAGGCGGGTGGAGAAGATGCGCATGGGGAAGCAGGTCCTCAATCGTTTGGCTGCGCTTCCGTCCGCGGTGTCCGCCGAGCCGGACAGGGGCTCGGGCGGTCGGGACGGGGCGCTGGGCACCCGCACTGGGCGGGGCCGGCGGACGAGTTCCGCAGCGGGACAGGTGCTGCGGTCTCTGGCGACTCCGCAATTGTTAGCGGGCCCCGAGGCGGGCGCCAAGACCCCCCTGATACGACGCCGCGTCGTAGTCAGGCCGGACGATCACACGCTCGGAGCCCGCCGGATTACCCCTGTCATTCCATCCCAAACCACCCATTTCGGGCAGGTTTTTCGGTCGGCTCGACGCTCCCGACCTGCACGTATCACTCGGCCCACCCCCCAAACCTCCACAGGCACCTCTTCAGGGCCGAACCGGCGGCCCGCACCCCGCCCGCGACCGGCGGGCGGTCAACTACGCAGGTCCGTACTCCCCGATCCGCTGTGAGGACCCTCACCCGCCGACTGACCGATATGTCCGAATCGGGCCGGCTTTCCGGGTCGTCGCGACCGCCTTATGGGGAGCTTCAGCGCGCGAAGGTGTCGATTCCGGCGATCTTCCAGACCCCGTCCCGGCGCACGGCGTCCACGGTGAACGCGGCTGCCGCGAACGTCGATCCGGCGCTCCTGGCGCCCTCGGCGGTGCTGGTGCTCCGCTGGTCGGCGTAGACCAGCACGCGTGCACGGTCGCCGTCGATCAGCTCCACGCCGCTGCCCGTCACCGTCGTGGTGAGCACGAGCTTCTGCGGTACGGCCTGGGCCCGAACCTCGGCGAGCATCGTGGCGTACTGCTCCACGGCCGCACCGACCAGCATCCGCCGGGCCGCCTCGTCGCTCCGGGCCGCGTCGGCGTAGTTGTAGGAGAAGACGGCGTCGACCGCCTGCGAGACGGCCCCCTTCAGCTCGCTCGTCCGGGCGGTGTCGGTGAGCGCACGGTTGTGGACGGACGCGCCGGCCCGCAGGTCGGCCGCCCGGCCCAGCGCCAGGGCGGCGAATCCGCCGAGCAGGACGGTGAGCAGCGCGAGAGCGAGGGCCAGGGAGGGGACACGGCGGCGCGGCCGTACCGATCCGGCCTCGGCCTCGGGAGCGGGCGCTGCCGGCGCCACGGCCGCTGCGGGCCCGCCCCGGAGCGCGCGGCTCCCGATCACGGCCAGGCGGCGTTGACGGTTGACGAGGTGGCGGGTCGTCGACATGAACGGTGCTCCTCTCTCTCGTGCGCTTCAGTTCTCGTGCGCTTCAGTGGCCGTCGGACGGTGGAAGAGGGGACGGCAGAGGGGACGGCTGGTCCGTCGCCGGGGCGCCGTCGCCCATCGGTGCCTGGCCGAGGGCGCTGAGCTTCCAGCCGCTGGGCGTGCGGGTGAGTTCGCCGAGCATCCGGCTGTCCTTGGTGGCCGGCGCGCTGTCCGGCACCTGGACGGTGATCCTGAGCGCGATCATCACTGCGGCCCGCCCGGCCCGGTCGTCCAGCTCGGTGACTGCGCCCGAGAGGGCCCTGGCCGTAGTGACCGTCCGGGCCTTCGTCACCTGGCTCTCGAACTGGGCCCGGCCCTGCACCAGCTGGTCGTGGAGACCGCCGGTGGTGGAGCTCTCCCACAGGTCGAGGCCCCTGGCGAGATCCCGGTGGTCCAGGGTGTTCATGTTCTGGGCCGCCTGCTCGCCCGCCGCGAGAACCTGGTCGCGGGCCCGGCCGTAGGCGGCCGCGTCATCGTGCGCGGCCGTGAACCAGGACCAGCCGGCCCAGGCCGCCAGGCCTGCCGCCAGTACCGCCAGGGTGCAGGCCACCGCCACCACGGGGTTCCCGGCCGGCCGCCACATCCGCAAGTGCTTCATCGTCGTCCCCTACCGGGCCTTGAGATCGGTGATCCGCCAGTGGCCGCCGTCGAGCCGGGCGGTCACCGACAGCTGGGCTGCCGCCACGGTCGCGGGAGCGCCCTCGCGCTGCGCGGTCTGGTCCAGATAGACCAGCAACTGCGCGTGGCCGGCAGTGAGCCGGACCACCCCGATCCGGACGACCCGGGTGGTGAGGGTGAGCCGCTGTTCGGCCACCCGCCGGCGCAGCTCGTCCATCAGGGCCCGGTACTGCGCGGCGGCGGTGTCGTCGAGCACGTCCCGCGCGGCGGTCGTCGTGGCGTCCGTGTCGGTCGGGGAGTAGGAGAACACCCTGGCCAGTGCCGCTCCGACCTCGCCGGTGAGGCGCCCGCCGGCCGCCGTGTCGACGAGGGCGAGGTTGGCGGTGTCCGCCGACTCCCGTACCTCGGCACCGAGCCGGAGGAATCCGCCGCCTGCCGCCAGGAGCAGCGCCACCAGCAGCGGAACCACCGCCCGCCGCCACCGGCGCGGAGCGGCCGGCGCCTCCTGCGGAGCGGCCGAGGACGCGGTTTCCGGAGCGTCCGAGGACACGGTCTCCGGAGGCTCCGTAGGTGCGGACGTGGGACTGTCGGAGGGTGCGGGCGCCGGAGTGTCGACCTCTGCTGTGCTCACACGTTCGTCCTTTCGGCATTCGGCTCAGCCCTGCGTCACGGGGGCGGCGGCCACGGGCACGGCGGAGAGGGTGGTGATCCGCCAGCCCGAGGGGGTGCGTTCGAGGCCGGCCTCGAAGCGTTTGCGGTCGGTGCTCGGGGCTCCCCCGGCCTTCGGCGTGACCTGGACCTCCACGGTGGCGATCAGCTTCGCCGTGCCGGCCCGCAGGTCGAGGGCCGTGACGGCGGAGTCCGTGACGGTGCCGCGCGCGGAGGCGCCGGACTGCTGCAGGGCGGTGCGGTCGGCGTCGGTGGTGCGCTGCATCTGGTCGTGCAGCGGACCGGCGGTCGCGTCGAGCCGCTGCCGCAGCCAGTCGTCGATGTGCTGCGTGTCGACGCTGTTCAGCCGGGTGATCTCCTGCCCGCCTACGGACCGGACGGTGTCACGGGCGCGCGCGTGGGCCACGGTGTCGTCCGCGCGGGCCTGGGCGTATGACCGGGCGGCCAGGGCGCAGAACAGGGCGGCGGCGATCAGGACGGCCCACCGTGCGGTGTGTCGAAGGGTCATCGGGCGTCCTCCCCCGGTCCGAGCAGGCCGAGCAGGCCGCGCAGGTCGGTCGGGGCACCCTGCGGTACGGCGGGCAGGGCCAGCGGTCCGGGCAGCGCGGGGGCTGCGGCGGCGGCGCCCGGGGCCGCGGTGGCCGGCAGGAGCGCGCCCGGCCGGGCGGGCTCCTGCACCGCGGCGGTCGGCGCGTTCGCGGAACCGCGCACGTCGATGCCGGTCCCCGGCGCCGAGGTGCAGCGTGCGGAGGTGTTGAACGCCGGAGCCGCACCGACGTCGAGCCCGTTGCGGCGGGTGGTGTCGCCGTAGCCCGCGGTGCAGGGCAGCGGGCTGAAGAAGGTCAGCGCCATGCCGACCCGCAGGCCCTTCTCGTCCACCGCCGTGGCCCCGGCCGCGGCGACTGCGGGCAGCCGGACGAGGAGTTCCTCGATTCCGCGCTGACGGGTCACCGCGATGTCGGACGTGGTGAGGAGGTTCGCGAGCAGCACGCTCAGCCCGGGGTCGAGGTCGCGGAGCAGCGCGCTCACCTCTCCCGCTGCCGACGGCCCGGCGGCGATGACGCGGCGCAGGTCGGCGTCGGAGGAGTTGAGCTGCTCGGCGAGCCTGCGCGCGTCGGCGGCGAAGGACCTGATGGCCGCGCCCTCGTCGGCCTGGGTGTCGAGCACCGTCCGGGCGTCCACCAGCAGGGTGGTGTTGCCGGGCAGGGCGGCGTCGGCGGCGGCGATGAAGCGGCTGCTGTTGTCCAGCAGCGCCTTGAGGTTGGCGTCCTGGCCGACGAAGGCCTGCCCGAACTCGTCGACGACGGTACGCAGGGACTGCAGCGGAACGGAGGTGGTGAGCCTGTCCACGCTGGTGAGCAGATTCGTCACGGGGGCGGGCGTACGGGTGTCCTGCTCCGCGACGGTCGAGCCGTCCGCGAGGTACGGGCCGTCGTCGGTGCTCGGGCGCAGGTCGATGTACTGCTCGCCGACGGCGGACAGGTTGGCGACGACCGCCTCCAGCCGGGCGGGGATGCGCGGAGCCGAGTCGTCGATCCGCAGCTCGGCCCGGACGCCGCTCCCGGTGAGGACGATCGGGCCGACGCGTCCGACGGAGACGCCGCGGTAGGTCACGTCGGCGTGTTCGAAGAGTCCGCCCGTCTCGGGCAGTTCGACCTGGACGACGTAGTAGCCGCGCATGCCGACGTAGCGCCCGAGGTCGGCATAGCGGACGGCGATGAAGCCGAGGACGAGAACGGCGACGAGAAGGAACGCGATGTTCCGCAGACGGGTGCCCAGGGTGAGCATCAGCGGCCCTCCCCGGTACGGGTGCCGGTGGCGGGGGCGGAGGCGGGAGCGGACTCGGTGAAGGAGGGCAGCGGGACGGGCGGCGCCTTGCGCACCGCGCCCTCGGCACCCGGCTCCGGTTCCGTGCCCGGGTCCGTGCCCGGGTCCGTGCCGGGATCGGTACCCGGGTCCGTCCCGGGGTCGGTGCCCGGGTCGGGGGTCGGCTCCGGGGTCGGCTCGGGTGGCGGCGGGTAGGCGTTGTCCTCGGCGGCGAGCTCCGGGATGATCCGGGTGCCGGGGGCGGCCGTGAGGTCGAGGTAGGCGTTGAGGTAGTCGCCCTTCACCCCGCGCAGCACCTCGTCCGTGAACGGGTAGGTGGCCAGCACCTGGAGCGAGTCGGGCAGCGACTTCCCGGCGTCGGCGAGGCGTTGGAGGGTGGGCGCGAGCGCCCTGAGGTCGGCGACCATGTCGTCCTTGGTCCGGTTGACGGTGTCCACGGCGGTCCCGGAGAGGGTGTCCAGCGACTGGAGCATCGTGACGAGTGAACCGCGCTGCTCCTCCAGGACTTTCAGTCCCGGTGCGAGGTCGGTGAGCATGACGGCGATCTGCCGGTTGCGGCCGGCCAGGGTGGCGGAGAGGCGATTGACCCCGTCGAGCGCGTCGGTGATGTCCTGCTTGTGCGCGTCGAGTTGGGTCACCATGGTGTCGACCTGGGTGAGCAGCGAGCGGACCTGCGACTCGTTGCCGGCCAGTGCCTTGTTCAACTCGACGGTGATCGTCCTCAGTTGGTCGATGCCACCGCCGTTGAGGAGCATCGAGAGCGCGCCGAGGACTTCCTCGGCCTCCGCACTGCGGTTGGTCCGGTCCACCGGGATGACCGAGCCGTCGCCGAGAGCGCCCAAGGCGCCCTGCCGGTCCGGCGGCGGCGTCAGCTGGACGTACTTCTCGCCGAGCAGGCTGGACTGTTCCAGCAGGGCGTAGGAGTTCGCGGGCAGCCGGACGTCACCGTTGATCCTCATGCTGACGACGGCCGACCAGTCGCCGGGGGCGAGGGTGATGGCGGTGACCCGGCCGACGGGTACGTCGTCGACCTTCACGGCGGACTGCGGAACCAGGCTGAGGGCGTTGGCGAAGTGGGCCTTGATCTCGTACGGGTGGCCGCCGAGGTCGGCGCCGCCGGGCAGCGCCACGTTCTGCACGCCGGTGATGCCGAAGGAGCAGCCGGCCAGCGTGAGGCCGGCGGCCAGCATGGCGGTGGCGACGGTCGCGGTGCGCCGATTCATCGGGTCACCCCCTCGGTGGGCCCGGCCGTGGGTTCCGTCCCCGGGTCGGTCGGCTCGGCGCTCGGCTCCCGGGTCGGCTCGGCGCTCGGCTCGGGGCTCGGCTCGTCACCGGGCCCGTCACCCGGATCGTCCGTGGGCTCCGGGCTCGGCTCAGGGCTCGCGGACGGGCTGGGCAGCGGCGTCGGAGCGGTGTCGACGGGCGGCAGCGGCCACGGGAGGGTGCCTGCTCCGGCGGGCCCGATGGCGGTACTGATCTCGTTGAGGTTGGCGCGGCCGTCGATCGTCCGGCGCACCGGGTCGTAGGCACGGAGCAGGTTGTCGGCTGCGAGCGGTGCGGTGTCGAGGAGTTCGGCGAGCGAGGCCCGCTGGTCGACGAGCGACTGGGTGATCGGGACGAGCTTGTCCACGGTGGCTCTGAGCCTGGCCCGGTTGTCCTGGATGAAGGTCTTGACCTGGCCCAGTGCGACGGCGAGCTGCTCCAGGGCGGCGCCGAGATCCTGCCGGTCGGCGGCCAGGAAGCCGGTGACCGTGGAGAGTTGGTCGGCGGCGTCCCGGATCCTGCCGTCGTTGTCCTTGAGCATCGTGGTGAAGGACTGGAGCGCGGAGAGGGTGGCGAACAGGTCGTCGCTGCGGCCGGAGAGGGTCCGGGCGGCCTGGCCGAGCTGGTCGATGGTGTCGCCCATCGCCCTGCCGTTGCCCGCGAGGTTCTGCGCACCGGCGTCCAGCAGCCGGGAGAGGCTGCCGGTGGCGTTGGCGCCGTCCGGGCCGAGGGCGTCGCTCAGCCGGGTGATGCTCTCGTAGAGCTGGTCCACCTCCACCGGCGCGGCGGTGCGCTCGGCCGGAATGACGGCGTGGTCGGCGAGTTGGGGTCCGCCGGTGTAGGCGGGGGTGAGCTGGACGTACCGGTCGGCGACCACGCTGGGTGCGACGACGACCGCGCCCGCGTCGGCGGGTACGGCCACCCCCGCGTCGAGGGTCAGGCTGACCTCGACCCGCGTTCCCCGGGGTTCGACGGCGTCGACCGTGCCGACCCTGACTCCCAGGATCCGCAGGTCGGAGCCGGCGTAGACACCGACCGTGTGGTCGAACCAGGCGGTGAAGTGCCGGCCCGACGAGCCCGGGCCGGCCCGGAATCCGGCGGTGCTGCCGCCCGCCAGGGTGGTGAGGGCGACGGCCAGGGTGACGCCCGCGACGAGCGGGTGCCTCCTGCGGGTCGTCCGCATCGGTGACCACCTTCTCAGGGCCTGTGACCGCCTCATCAGCGCGCTTCCCGGGGTTGGGTGGGCATGCACCCGGTCTCCGGCGGGGTGCCGGCGGGCAGGTAGTTCTTCGGGACGAGTCCGCACAGGTAGCTGTCGAACCAGCGGCCGCTGCCGAGGGTGTTGCCCACCAGCCGGTAGTAGGGCCCGGCGAGGGCGAGGGCCTGGTCGAGGCCGGTCTGGTTGGCGCGCAGCACGGTGGTGACCCGGTCGAGGGCGTCGAGGGTGGGCGCGAGCTGCCCGGTGTTGTCCTGGATCAGGCCGGTGAGCTGGGTGCTGAGGTCCCTGGTGCCGGTGAGCAGCGCGTGGATGGCGTCGCGGCGCCGCCGCAGTTCGCCGAGCAGCAGGTTGCCGTCGGAGAGCAGGGTCTCGATCCGGTCGTTCTGGTCGGCGAGGGTGCCGGTGAGCTGTTTGCTGCCGGCCAGGAGGCGGGCGAGCTGGGCGTCCCGGCCGGCGATCGTCCGGGAGAGGGCGGAGAGGCCGTCGACGGCGCCGCGTACCGAGGCCGGGGTGTCCTTGAAGGTGTCGGCGATGGTCTGGAAGCTCTGCGAGAGCTGCTGGGCGTCGAGGGCGCCGAGGGTCTGGCCGAGCCCGTCCAGTGCCCTGGTGACGTCGTACGGCGAGGTGGTGCGGGTCAGCGGGATCCGGGTGGCCGGGTCCTGTGCGGCGGTGCCGAGCGGGTCGAGGGCCAGGTACTTCTCGCCGAGCAGCGTCCTGATGCCGATGGCGGCGGTGCTGGCGTCGCCGATCCAGGTGCCGCGGACCTTGAAGGTGACCTTCACCCGGTTGCCGTCCAGGGCCACGGCGGTGACCTTGCCGACCTTCACGCCCGCGACCCGTACCTCGTTGCCGGTGCGCAGCCCGGCGGCCTCGGTGAAGTCGGCGCGGTAGGTGGTGCCGCCGCCGGTGACGGGCAGTGAGTCGGCCCGGTAGGCGGCGACGGCGACGAGGGCGAGCAGGAGCAGGCCGACCGCGCCGACGAGGACGGGGTTGCGGTCCCGGAGGGGTCTGACGATCGGGCGGCCCCTGCGGGAGGTGCGGGTGCTGGTGCTGGTCATCCGGTGCTGCACCTCGCTTCGGTGCTCGTGATGCCGGTGGGCGGCGCGCTGCCGTCCGCTGCGGCGACGCCGCTGACGGTGGCCTGGCAGAGGTAGAGGTTGAACCAGGAGCCGTAGGAGGCGGCCCGGCCGATGGCCCGCATCTTCTCGGGGGTCTGCCGCAGGAAGTTCTCCAACTGCGGTGTGCCGTCGGCGAGGTTGGCCGAGAGCCGGCCGAGCTGGCCGATGCTGTCCTTGAGCGGTGCCCGGCCGTCCTGGAGGAGTCCGGTGGTGCTCGCGGTGAGTGCGGCGATCGCGGTGACGGACTGCCCGATGGGTTCGCGGTCGCCGGCGAAGCCGGTCACCAGTTGCCGGAGGGTGGCGACCAGGTCCCGGAAGCCGCTCTCGCGGTCGTTGACGGTGGCGAGGACGGAGTTGAGGTTGTCGACGACCTGGCCGATCACCTGGTCCTTGCCGGCCAGGGTGCCGGTGAGCGAGCCCATGGTGCGCAGCAGGCTGTCGACGGTGCCGCCCTCGCCCTGGAGCACCTGGACGATCTCCCCGGCCAGTTGGTTGACGTCCTGGGGCGACAGGCCCTGGAAGAGCGGTTGGAACCCGTCGAAGAGCTGGGTGAGGTCGAGCGCGGGAGTGGTGCGCTCCAGCGGGATGGTGTCGCCGGGGGTGAGGCTGCGGTCGACCGGTCCGGCGCCCTGCCCGAGGTCGAGGTAGCGCTGCCCGACCAGGTTGAGGTACTTGACGGCGGCGGTGGCGGAGGCGGGCAGCGGGCGGTCCCTGGCGACCGAGAAGCGCACTTCGGCGAGCCGCCGGTCGACCACCCGGATGCTGTCGACCCGGCCGACCTTGACCCCGGCGATCCGCACGCTGTCGCCGGCGGTGAGTCCGGTGGTGTCGCTGAAGCGGGCGTGGTAGCCGACGGTGTCCCCGACGCCGGTGCCGGCGATGCTGAACGCCAGTGCGGTGGTGGCGAGTACGGTCACGATGACGAACACGACCGACTTGGCGAGCGGGCCCGCGATGCTTCGTCGTCTCACCGGAGTGTCACCTCCGCGCCCCGCAGGACGGGGCCGGCCAGCAGACTGCTCCAGTCCGGCAGGGCCTGGGGGGTGGTGTTCATGCCGGGGGCCAGCAGCTCGTTGACAAGGGCGTTCTCCTGCGGGGAGTTGGGCAGGCCTGCGGCGGCCGGGCCGGTGGTGGCGGGTACGGGGGTGGTCGCGGAGTCCGTCGGCCGCTCCCCGGCTCCGGTGTAGGGGACGGAGTAGCAGGCCGGGCCGCCGCTCGCCCGGTAGACCGGGGTGTCCTGGCCGGGCAGGTAACTGCCGCGCGCCGGCACGGTGGTGACGGTGAGGTGCAGACCGGGCAGGTCGGTGCCCTTGCCCAGGGCCTGGTCCATGACGGGCACGAACGCGGCCAGGGTGCTGAGCGTGCAGGGGAAGGACGGCGCGTACTCGGCGAGCAGGTCGAGGGTGGTCCGGCTGTCGGTGCTCAGCCGGATCAGGTTGTCCTTGTTCTGCCGCAGGAAGGTCGTGAGGTCCTGCGCGGCGGTGCTGGTCGCGCCGTAGAGGGCGGCGAGGCCGTTCTGCTGCTGGGCGATGGTGCGGCTGGTGCGGGTGAAGTCCGTGAGTGCCTGGACGATGTCGGGGGCGGCCCGGTCGTAGAGCCGGCTGACCTCGACGAGCCGTTCGATGTCGTCGGTGAGGACGGGCAGTTCGGGGTTGAGCCGGGTGAGGTAGCCGTTCAGCTGGGTGAGCGTGGCGCCGAGCTGCGCACCGCGTCCGTCCAGGGCGGTGGCGACGGCGTTGAGGGTGGCGGAGAGCTTCTCCGGCTGGACGGCGGTGAGCAGTGGCATCAGGTGGTCGAGGACCTGCTGGAGCTCGACGGCGTTGGCGGAGCGGTCGCGCGGGATGACGGCGCCCGGGGCGAGGGTCCGGCCGGTGGTGGCGGTGGCCGGGACGAGGGCAACGAACCGCTCGCCGAACAGGGTGGTGGGCAGCAGCTGCGCGGAGACGTCGCCGGGTATCTGCCGCAGGCGGACCGGGTCGATGTCGAGGACGAGGCGGGCGCCGTCGCCGGTCGAGGTGATGTCGCGGACCCGGCCGACCACGACGCCGCGCAGCTTCACGTCGGCGTTGACGTGCATCTCGTGGCCGACGCTGCCCGCTTCGACGGTGACGGTCGCCGTGTCGGTGAACTTCTTGTCGTAGACGGCGACGGCGAGCCAGGCGAGCAGGACGGGCGCCATCAGGAAGGCGAGGCCGGCGAGCCTGCGGCGGGCGGCGGGCGTGCGGCGGCGGGGCCGCGCCGGGGCGGCGGTCATCCGGCCACCCGCACCGTCGTGGTCGCGCCCCAGATCGCCAGGCTCAGGAAGAAGTCGCTGATGCTGATGATGACGATCGCGTTGCGGACGGAGCGGCCGACGGCGATGCCGACTCCGGCGGGCCCGCCCTGGGCGCGGTAGCCGTAGTAGCAGTGCGCGAGGATCACGATCACGCTGAAGACCAGGACCTTGAGGCCGGACAGCAGGACGTCCACCGGGGAGAGGAACAGGTTGAAGTAGTGGTCGTAGGTGCCCGCCGACTGGCCGTTGACGAACACCGTGACGGCCCGGGAGGCGACGTAGGAGCTGAGCAGCCCGATGCCGTACAGGGGGATGATCGCGGCCACCCCGGCGATGATCCTGGTGGTGACGAGGTACGGCATGCTGCGGATGCCCATGCCCTCCAGCGCGTCGATCTCCTCGTTGATCCGCATGGCGCCGAGCTGGGCGGTGAAGCCCGCGCCGACGGTCGCGGACAGCGCCAGGCCGGCCACCAGCGGCGCGATCTCGCGGGTGTTGAAGTACGCCGAGATGAAGCCGGTGAACGCGGTGGTGCCGAGTTCGTTCATCGCGGCGTAGCCCTGCAGGCCGACCACGGTGCCGGTGAAGAGGGTCATGCCGATCATCACGCCGACGGTGCCGCCGATGACGCCGAGGCCGCCGCTGCCGAACGCCACCTCGGCGAGCAGGCGTTGGACCTCGCCGAGGTAACGGCGCAGGGTCCGGGGGATCCACAGCACGGCGGCGAGGTGGAACAGCAGGTGGTCGCCGGTCTCGTCCAGGAAGGCGAGCCCCCGCCGGGGCGGCCGGGGCTCGGCCGGGTCCCGCGGGTCATCCTCGGGGCTGCTGCCGGGACGCTTGTCGAGGAGTGCCATGCTCAGGCTCCCTTCTGCGGGACGAGTTGCAGGTAGACGGCCGTGAGCACCATGTTGAGGAAGAACAGCAGCAGGAACGTGATGACCACGGACTGGTTGACGGCGTCCCCGACGCCCTTGGGCCCACCACGGGGGTTGAGGCCCCGGTAGGCCGCGACGACTCCGGCGACGAAGCCGAAGACCAGTGCCTTGAACTCGCTGATGTACAGGTCCGGCAGCTGGGCGAGGGCGGAGAAGCTGGAGAGGTAGGCGCCGGGTGTGCCGTGCTGCAGGACGACGTTGAAGAAGTAGCCGCCGAGCGTGCCGACCACCGAGACCAGTCCGTTCAGCAGGACGGCCACCAGCATGGTCGCCAGCACACGCGGTACGACGAGGCGTTGGACGGGCGAGACGCCCATCACCGCCATCGCGTCGAGCTCCTCGCGGATCGTGCGCGAGCCCAGGTCGGCGCAGATCGCCGCTCCCCCGGCCCCGGCGATGAGCAGCGCGACGATCAGCGGGCTGGCCTGCTGGACGACGGCGAGCACGCTGGCTCCGCCGGTGAACGACTGCGCACCCAACTGCTGGGCGAGCGAGCCGACCTGGAGGGCGATGACGGCCCCGAACGGGATCGAGACCAGGGCGGCGGGCAGGATCGTCACGCTGGCGACGAACCAGAACTGCTCGATCAGCTCGCGCACCTGGAACGGGCGCCGGAACGTCTCGCGCACGGTGGTGGCGGACAGCGCGAACAGCCGGCCGCTCTGCCGCAGCGGCCCCGCCAGCCGGGCGGCGGCGCTCACGCCGGCTCTCCCCGGTCCGGCACGGGGGCGGCGGCGCGCAGCGCTTCGCGGGCGGGGCCGGGCAGTTGGTCCCACATCCGCAGCGCCCTGGCCCGGCGGCGCCCGACCGCGGACCGGTCCGGCAGGCCGGCGGACGGCTGCAGTTGCGGAGCGAGGGCCCGCGGCGGCTCCGGCAGCGCGGCGGCGCCGCGCCGCTCGCCGGCCAGGGTGGCCTCGTCCTTCTCCTCCGACATCCCGATCGGCCCCTCCCGGCGGCCGGTGAGGAACTGCCGCACGACGGGCTCCTCGCTGGTGAGGAGCAGCTCCCGGGGGCCGAAGGCGACCAGCCGCCGGCGGAAGAGCATGCCCAGGTTGTCCGGCACGGTGGACGCGATGTCGAGGTTGTGGGTGACGATCAGCATGGTCGCGTCGGTCTGCGCGTTGAGGTCGATGAGCAGTTGCGACAGGTACGAGGTGCGGACGGGGTCGAGTCCGGAGTCGGGTTCGTCGCAGAGGATGATCTGCGGGTCGAGGACGAGTGCGCGGGCCAGTCCGGCGCGTTTGCGCATGCCGCCGGAGATCTGGCCCGGGAGCTTGCGCTCGGCGCCGACCAGGCCGACCATCTCCATCCGCTCCATCACGATGCGGCGGATGTCCCGCTCCCTGGTGCGGGTGTGCTCCCGCAGCGGGAAGGCGATGTTGTCGAAGAGGCTCATCGAGCCGAAGAGCGCACCGTCCTGGAACATCAGGCCGAACAGCTTGCGGGCCTCGTAGATGTCCCGTTCGGGGCTGTTCACCATGTCGACGCCGTTGACGAGGACCCGGCCGCGCTCCGGCTTGAGCAACCCGATGACGGATTTCAGGAACACCGTCTTGCCGGTGCCCGAGGGGCCGAGCAGCACGCTGACCTCGCCGGGCGGCAGCGTGAGCGAGACGTCCTGCCAGACGGTCTGTCGACCGAACGACTTTGTCAGACCTTCGACGATCACTTCGATTCCCATGACACCTCCCGATGGTGTGAACGAGACCTGTCGGCCGGGCCGGCAAGGGCGTTGGGGTCAGCGGTGCGGCGGGGCGGGCATCTCGACCTCCGGCAGGCATCCGTTCGGCTGGTCGCTGGTGGGAGTGCACAGGGCGCCCTGGATGAAGTTGAGCGAGTTCCCGGCGCCGGAGACCGCCGCCGTGAACAGGGCGCTCAGGTCCTCCCCGTTGCCGCCCCGGCAGCCGGTGAACGGGGGGATGACGAGGTTCCCGGACGACAGCGGGCCGCCGGTCTGCACGGTGTAGTCGGGTCTGCCGTCGTCGTCGGTGATCCCGCTGTCCTGGCGTCCGGTGAGGGTGAGGTCGATCGGCGCGGCCGCGTGGCAGTCCGGGCCGACGTCCAGCGGCGTGCCGTTGACCGAGACGTCGTCCAGGCTGAGCGCCTGGTAGCCGCCGACGGTCGTGATCACCGGCTGGTCCCAGTCCGAGTTGCCGATCACGGTGAAGGTCAGCGGTCCGAGCGGGGTGAGTTTCATCCTGGCGGTCACCGGCATGAACCCGAAGGTGAGGAAAGTCGCCTCGGCCGGGGGGAGTTCGAGGCTGCCGATGCCGTCCACCTCGACGTACCCGGGGCTCCCGTCCTCCGTCCAGAGCATGACGATCCGCTTGTGCATGTCCACCCGGACGAGGGCCGGGGCCTGCCGGGGGTCGTTCACGAGGGCGGCCGCGCCGAGCTTGCCGACGTTGGCGTAGCCGACGGCGTAGGCGCAGGCCGGTACCGGCTCGAACGGGTCGGCCCCGGGCATCGGCAGCACGATCGCGCCCTCGGGCACCTTCGGCAGCCGCCGCGGGTCCAGCTCGCCCGCCGGGGCCGGCGGGCATTCGCTGACCCCGGAGTGCACGGGGCCCTCGACGGTGATGGTGCCCTCCGGCGCGGGGGCCGCGGCCGGCGGTGCGACGAGTTGGGCCGCCGGCCGGGAGGCCGACGCGGCGGGAGCCGACAGCGGCGCGGACGGAGCCGGGGCACCGCCCGTCGGAGCGGCGGACGGAGTGGCCCGGGTGGGGGTCGCGGAGCCGGCGGGCGAGGCGGGCGCAGAGGCCGGCCGGGAGGTGGAGGGCGACGGTGTGCCCGGCGGCCTCGACCCCGAGGGTGACGCCGTGCCCGGCGACGGCAACCCCGACGGCGTGCCCGACGGCGGCGCCTGGGCCACCACCGGTACGGTGCCCAACCGGGCTTGCTGCTGGGCTTTCTGGGTACAGTCCACGACGGTCTCGGCCGCACCGCCGAGCAGTCCGAGGGTGAGGCCGGCGGCGGTGAAGGTGACGTCGCCCGGCGCGGACACCGTCACCGGTGCGACCGGCCCGCTGAAGGTGAGCACCAGGTCGTCGGCGCCGGTGAGCGGGACCGCCGGGGCGGTGAGGCCCGACCAGTCGGCGTCCGCCTTCGAAGTCCCCTGTGCCACCAGGGCCCTGAGCGAACCTCGGCCGGCGACGGCCTCCGTGCCGGCGGGCAGGGCCGCGGCGGCGGCCGCCCCGGACATCGCGACGGTCGCCGTCAGCGGACCGGGCTGGACGGGCCGGCCGGCCTCCCCGCCGGCCGGGTAGGACTGCGCGAGCGTGACCCGTACCTCCTGCGGCCCCTGGGCGAACGCGCAGGTGTACAGCAGCCGGAGCCCGCCGTCCGGCCCGTCGGCCGACGAGGCCGCCGCCGGCAGCAGCCCCGCCAGCAGCGCGACGGCCGCGACCCCCGCCGGACGCCAGTTGCGGCGCCGGGCCACTGCTTCCGTCATCGCGGTACTCCTCTGGCTCGCTCGCCGGACCGGCCCGGGGGGCCGTCGGACCGGATGCATTCGGATCGGACACGTTCGCAGCGCCGCCGGAAGGAAAGCACCGGGGCCGAACTGCTCAGGGCACTGGACAGTACGGGCCGGTAACAAGAAGCGACAAGTGATCGAACCCCGGAGAATTCCGCGACTTCGCGGGAGCCGTATTTCTTGTCACCGATTGACAATCCGGCCGCGGAATCTTGTCCTCCGTTGAGTGCTCGCCGGGTGCACGGCACCCCGCCGCCGGGGGGTGTCCGGCTGCGGGGTGCCGTGGCGGATGCCCGGGCCCGGGAGGACGACGGGCCCGGGCCGCCGGGTCAGGGCGAGGTGATCGCCTGCGGGGCGGCGAGCGCGTAGCCGGCGTTGTAGGTGGCGGCGTCGCCGTTGTTGATCAGCCCGAGGCAGGTGCCCGAGACGTTGTACGCGTGCAGGTCGCCGCCGCTGAGGGTCAGCGTGCTGTTGGAGTTGGTGTACGTGCCGGTGAGGGTGGCCGCGGTGGTGCTGGTCGGGCCGTAGAAGTCGGCGGTGCAGCCGGCGCCGCTGATGTGGGCCTTGACGCCGGTGAGGGTGCCGGTGGTGGTGCCCGTGGCGGCGTTGTACGACAAGGCGTTGAGGGTCCAGGGCAGGCCCTGCGGGGTGACCGTGAAGGTGATGCCCAGCGGGCCGGAGCAACTCGCCCAGCTGACCGAGGTGATGGTGGCGATGGCGACGCCGGACAGGCCGCTGCCGACCGCGATGTTGCCGGCCGCGGCGGAGGAGGTGCAGGTGAGCTTGGTGCCGGTCTTGGTGTCGGTGAGCTTCGGCGAGAGTGCCTTCGCGGTGAACGCACCGCCGGGGCTGGTGCTCCAGGTGGGGGCGGCGGACGCGGGGCTCGCGGCGAGGCCGGCGGCTGCGGTGAATGCCGCGGCGACGACCAGACCGCTCTTGGTGAACTTGCGCACGATTGATCCTTTCAGGGAGGGTGGGGGACCCGGAGAACGGGAAGTCCGGGCTGCTGGAGGGCGAATTCGAGGGAACTCGATTCCGCTCTCCCTGCCCTGCTGAACGGCGACGTTACGCATGGGTAACCCAGGCGGGCAACAGTCGCGGCGCAGATTCTTCGGGCGCACCTACCGGCGGGTATTCCCTTGTCATTCGAGCAGCAAATACCGGCGGGAATTTATAACCGAGCGAGCATTCCGGGCCACCCGGCGAAGCGGCCGACCAGCCACGACGGGACGGCCGCGCCGCCACCCGCGACCCGGGCCGCCGGGCGGCGGCGAGGTTTCCGTGTCGGGGGTACTGCGCTCCGCACACGCCGTGGTCTATCTTTCACGCAGCCGCGACACGTTGTACGCGACCCACTACCGTCAGGTCCGCCGCCCCCACCAGCCCCGGCGGCGGACCCGCCGACCGAACTTCCCCGCCCGCACCCGCCACCGGCCCCGGCCCGCGGCCCGCAGGGCGGCGAAGAGTCAGGGGGACAGGCATGGGCGTAGCCAGACCGCCGACGGAGCGGGGCGAGCCGATGGGCCCGATGCCGCGCGAGTTGGCCATGATCATGAGACCTGAACTCCCCAGCCTGCTCAAGGAGATGGCGAGTGAGATCATCGCCGCCATCCCCGAGTACAAGCCGCTGATGGACGGCCCCAACGCAAGGGTCATCCGGCTCGGCATCGAGCAGAACATCGCCGCCTTCGTCGACCAGATCGCCGTCCCCACCGCCACCACCGTGCTCCGGGACGACATCTGCCGCCGCTTCGGCCGGTTCGAGGCCTACGAGGGACGCAGCCTGGACATGCTCCAGGAGGCCTACCGGATCGGCTGCCAGACCGCACTGCGCCGGGCGCGGACGCTCGGCAAGCGCTACAGCCTGTCCGCCACCGTCATGCTGTCCTTCGCCGACGCCCTCTTCGTGTACATGGGTGACCTCGCCGCGCTGTCCCGCGAGGGCTATCTGCAGGCGATGGCCGAACTGGGCGAGGAGCCGGACAACCGGCGCCGGCAGTTGCTGCGGCGGATCCTCACCGGCTCGTCGGTGGCCCGCCGGGCGCTCGCCGAGCTGGCCGAGCACGCCGCCTGGCCCTTACCGGCCGAGGTCACCATGGTCGCTCTCGAAGCCGGGTCCGATCCGCCGACCGCTTTGCTGGACAAGGACGTTCTGCTCGACCTCAACATCCCCGAGCCGCATCTGCTCGTCCCCGGGGCGCTCACCGCCGAACGCCGGGCCATGCTGGACCGGGCGCTGGAGGGCAGCCGGGCGGCCTACGGCCTCACCACCCCGCTGGCCGAGGCCGCGCACTCGCTGCGCTGGGCCCGGCACGCGCTGGCCCTGGCGGCGGCCGGCATCATCGAGGACCGTCCGGTGCTGGACGGCGCCGACCACCTGCTGTCGCTGTGGCTGCTGGGCGATCCCGCGCTGGTCCAGCAGTTGGCGAAGCGCTACCTCGGCCCGCTCGCCGCCCTCACCCCGGCCCAGCAGGGCCGGCTCGTCGACACCCTGCTGACCTGGCTCACCACCCGCGGCACGGCCGCCCAGATGGCCCGGCTCCTCGGGGTGCACCCGCAGACCGTGCGCTACCGGATGCGCATCCTGGACCGTGCCTTCGGGGAGCAACTGGCCGACCCGGACGACCGGTTCGCGACCGAGGTGGCGCTGCGCGCCCTGCACGCGCAGCAACGCGGCCGGCCGCCCGGGTGACCGGGGGCCGGCCGGGGGCGCGCCCGGTGTCAGGCCGTGCGGCGCAGCAGGGCCAGGTACATCGCGTCGGTGCCGTGCAGGTGCGGCCAGAGCTGGACGTCCGGGCCGTCGCCGAGGGCAGGGACGCCGGGCAGCAGCGGGCGGGCGTCGATCCACTCCAGCCGGCCGCCCTCCTCGCGCAGCACGTCGTCGACCACGGCGCGGGTCTCGGCGAGGTGCGGCGAGCAGGTCGCGTAGCCGACCACGCCGCCGATCCGGGTGGCGGCGACGGCGCCGCGCAGCAGGTCCCGCTGGAGCGGGCCGAAGGCGGCGATGTCCTCGGGGCGGCGGCGCCAGCGGGCCTCCGGGCGGCGGCGCAGGGCGCCGAGGCCGGAGCAGGGCACATCGACCAGCACGCGGTCGAAGCTGCCGGGCCGCCAGGCGGGCTTGAGGCCGTCGGCGGCGATCACGGTGTAGGGGCCGGGGTTGCCGTCGAGGGCGCGCGCGACCAGCTTGGCGCGGTGCGGCTGCTTCTCGCTGGCGACGAGGGCGGCGCCGCGCTGCGCGGCGAGGGCGGCGAGCAGGGCGGCCTTGCCGCCGGGGCCGGCGCAGCCGTCCAGCCAGAGGCGGTCGGCGCCCTCCAGCGGGGCGGCGGCGAGGGCGAGGGCGACCAGCTGGCTGCCCTCGTCCTGGACGCCGACGCGGTTCTCCTTGACGGCCTCGACGCCGCCGGGGTCGCCGCCCTCGGCGAGCCGCACCGCGTACGGGGACCAGCGGCCGGGGGTCGACTCGGGCAGTGCCTCGGTCAGCTCCTGGGCGGTCGCGCGCCCGGGGCGGGCGACGAGGGTGACCTCGGGGCGCTCGTTGTCCGCCGTGAGGAGTTCTTCGATCGCGGTGCGCCCGGCGGCGTCGGGCTGCCAGCGGCCGAGCGAGTCCCACAGGGCGGAGACGACCCAGCGCGGGTGGGAGTGGACGACGGCGAGGTGGTCCTCGGCGTCCTTCTCGTACGGCGGGGCGACCTGGGCGATCCAGGCCGCCATGTCCTGGGCGCTGATCCGGCGCAGGACGGCGTTGACGAACTTGGCCTTGCCGTCGCCGAGCACCGCGCGGGCCAGCTCGACCGTCGCGGAGACGGCGGCGTGGCTGGGGATGCGGGTGGTGAGCAGCTGGTGCGCGCCGAGCGAGAGCACGTCGAGGACGGGCGGGTCGACCTCGCGCAGCGGCCGGTCGATGCAGGCCGCGATGACGGCGTCGTAGGTGCCCTGGAGTCGCAGGGTGCCGTAGACGAGTTCGGTGGCGAGGGCGGCGTCGCGCCGGTCGAGGTTGTGCTTCTGCTCGGCCTCGCGGAGCAGCGAGGGCAGGATCAGGTTGGCGTACGCGTCGCGCTCGTCGACGGCGCGCAGCGCGCGGAAGGCGACCATCCGCGCCGGGTCCTTCTTCGGGCGGCGGTGCGGGCGAGGGGGGCGCTTGGCGCCGGAGGTCCGGGGAGTGCCGCTGGTCCGGGGAGTGCCGGAGCCGCTGGGGGTGCTGGGGGTGCTCACGTGGTGCCTCAATGTGCTGCGGGTGTACGGATGGTCCGGCCGGTGAAACAGTAAAGCTAAACCTGAGGATCAGAGTCCGAGCTGCTCGCCGGACTCGATGCGGGCCCCCCGGGCCCAGTCTGCCGCGCGCATCGGCTTCTTGCCCTGCGGCTGGACCTCGCCGAGTTCGACCTCGTGACTGCCGGTGCCGACCCGCAGGCTGTTCTTCTCCACCGCGAGCACGCCGGGCGCCAGCTCGGCGCTGCCGGCCAGCAGCCGGACCGGGCCGGAGAGCTTGAGCCGCTCGCCCCGGAACGTCGTCCAGGCGCCGGGGGCCGGGGCGCAGCCGCGCACCACACGGTCGATCCGCAGGGCCGGGTGGGCCCAGTCGATCCGGGCGTCCTCGACGGTGATCTTCGGGGCCAGGGTGACGCCGTCGGCGGGCTGCGGGACGGCGCTCAGGCCGCCGTCCTCGATGCCGTCCATGGTCGCGGTCAGCAGGCGGGCGCCGGAGTGCGCGAGCCGGGTGAGCAGTTCACCGCTGGTGTCCGTGGGACGGATCTCCTCGGTGATGACACCGAAGACCGGCCCGGAGTCGAGCCCCTGCTCGATCAGAAAGGTCGACGCGCCGGTGACCTCGTCCCCGGCCATCACGGCGTGCTGCACAGGGGCGGCGCCGCGCCAGGCCGGCAGCAGCGAGAAGTGCAGGTTGACCCAGCCGTGCTTCGGGACCTCCAGCGCACCGGGGCGGATCAGCGCGCCGTACGCCACCACCGGGCAGCAGTCCGGAGCGATCTCGGCGAGCCGGGCCAGGAACTCCGGGTCGCCCGGCTTCGCGGGCTTGAGGATCTCGATCCCGGCCTCCTCCGCGCGCTGCGCGACGGGGCTGGCGACCAGCTTGCGCCCGCGCCCGGCGGGGGCGTCCGGGCGGGTGACCACCGCGACGACCTCGTGCCGGTCGGAGGCCAGCAGGGCGTCCAGGGCGGGAACGGCGACCTCGGGGGTGCCGGCGAAGACGAGGCGCATCAAGGGCCTTCCGGGTAGGGGGCTGGGCGGGGAGAACGGTGACGGAGGGTCAGCGGGCGCTGCCGAAGGTGCTGTGCGGGGAGATCCGGACGGCCGGGGCCGGCCCGTCGCCCCACTCGGACTCCCGGATCGCCTTGAGGGCGGCCTTGCGCCGCTCGCGGTCGAGGCGGTCGATGAAGATGATGCCGTCGAGGTGGTCGGTCTCGTGCTGGATGCAGCGGGCGAGCAGTTCGGTGCCCTCGACGGTGACCGGGTCGCCGTACATGGTGAAGCCCCTGGCGACCACGCCGTACGCGCGCCTGGTGTCGAAGCGCAGGCCGGGCAATGAGAGGCAGCCCTCGGGGCCGTCCTGCTCCTCGTCGGTGAGGCTCAGGTCCGGGTTGACCAGGTGCCCGGTGACGCCGTCCACGTGGTAGGTGAACACCCGCAGTGAGACGCCGAGTTGGGGCGCCGCCAGGCCGGCGCCGGGGGCGTCGAGCATGGTGTCGGTGAGGTCCTTGACCAGGGTGCGCAGTTCCTTGTCGAAGGTGGTCACCGGCTGTGCGGTGGCCCGCAGGACGGGGTCACCGAAGATGCGGATCGGCTGGATCGGCACGGTGGCGGACTCCTGTCGGGGCGGTTCCGGACGGCTGGCAGATGACAAGTCTATGCAATCCGTCCGGGCCTCCGGTCCGCCCCCGCAAGCCCGTGCGAACGGGCTCCGGGTGTTCTGGCATATCCCGAGTCTGCCCGGCTGCGTGACCCCGGCCCCTGCTGCCGCGTTGGTCAAGTGAGATTGACCGAGTGGGTTTGACCGAGTGGGACGGATCGGGGCGCGGCTGACCGCCCCGGCCGAGCTGACCGTACGGAAGGTGGCACGTAGGCCATGGCCGAGCAGATCAATCACGACGCCCGGGCGCGGGCGAGCCTGCACCTGCTGGTGCGGGACATCGAGCGGGTGCGGCGGCAGGTCGACGCGCTGCGGACCCTCACCGCGCAGTTGGGCAACGTCTACCGCCCCCGGCGGCCCAGCACCTCGGCGGGGTTCGTGGTGTACGGGCGGGCGCCCGCGCCCACGGTGCGCCTGGCGCAGGAGCTGCGCGAGAGCGTGGAGACGCTGGTCGCGGCGGCGGTCGAGTTCGACCGGGCGCTGGGCTTCTCCTGGGACTCCGTGGGCTCCGCCCTCGGTGTCACCAAGCAGGCCGTGCACCGGCGCTACGGCATGCGGCGGCCCGCCGGCGAGCTGCTGGCGGCCGGAGCCGTCCCGGCCCCGGCCGGCCCCGGCCGGGGCGAGCGCGCCGAGGAGGTGGTGGCGGCCGCACCGGGAGCCCTGGGCGGCCCGGCGGTGGGCGCCGGCGGCCCGGGCTCCGGCCCGTCCGGCCTGGCCGTGACCGTCCCGGCGGCCCGCCAGGGCGGCCTGAACCGGTCGGGCCTGCCGCTGCGGGGCTGAGGAACGGCGGACCGCCGAGCCGGGTCACCCCGGCTGGGCGGTCCTCAGCCGATGTCCAGCGGGTCGATCCGCACCTTCACCGGGTCGGGCGTCCGAAGCGCGATCCGGGCGATCTGCGCCGCCTTGAGCGCGGCGGCCAGCGCCGATCCCTGCCCGGGCGGCACCCGCAGCAGGGCCCGCTCGACCTCCTCGCCCCGCCCGCCGGGCACCGGGACCGGACCGAGCACGTCGGCGCCCTCCGGCAGCCGGACCAGCCCGAGCAGATCCTCGACGGCGGCCGGGGAGCCGGTCACCGAGGCCATCCGGGAGACCGGCGGGAAGTGCAGCTGGGCCCGCTCCTCCAGTTCGATCGCGGCGTGCCCCGCCGGGTCCCACCGCACGAGCGCCTGGACGGGCCGGGCGCTCGGCTCCGCGACCACCACGACCGTGCCGCCCTCGGCGGCCGGCCGGACCAGCCCGGCCGCCGTGAGCCAGAGCCGCAGCGTCTCCTCCCCCGCCCGCAGGTCGGGGCGGCTCAGCAGGGCCCAGCCGTCGAGCAGCAGGGCGGCCGCGTAGCCGCCCTCGGCGACCGGTTCGGCGCCGGGTGTGGAGATCACCAGGGCGGGCTCGGCCGGGACGGAGAGCAGCACGGCGTCCCGGCCCGACGTCCGGACCGGGATCCGCGGGAAGGCCTTGCCCAGCTCCTCCGCCGTCCGCCGGGCGCCGACCACCTGGGCCCGCAGCCGGAACGAGCCGCACTCGGTGCAGTGCCAGGAGGCCTCGGCCTCCCCGCACCAGCCGCAGCGCAGCGGCTCGGCGGCGGACGCGGCCTCCAGCGGGCCCTCGCAGTGCCGGCAGCGGGCGGGGTGCCGGCAGCGCCCGCAGGCCAGCCTGGGGACGTAGCCGCGCCTGGGCACCTGGATCAGCACCGGGCCCGACGCCAGTGCGTCCCGCGCGACCTGCCAGGCGATGCTGGGCAGCCGGGCGGCCTGGGCGGCGGCGTCCCGGGCCTGGTCCAGGTCGCTGACGGTACGCACGCGGGGGGCCACCTCGCGGACGGTCGCCCGCTCGGCGGCCAGCGGCCGGGCCCAGCCCGTGTTGACGAGCTGCGCGCCCTCCACGGTGACCGCGAGCCCCCCGAGCAGCACGGCCGCCCCCTCCTCGGCCGCGCGCAGCAGCGCGACGTCCCGCACGTGCGGGTGCGGGGCGCGCGGGTCGGAGTGGCTCCCGTCGCCGTCCGACCAGACGACCACCAGGCCGAGGTCCCGGACGGGGGCGAACATCGTCGCCCGGGTGCCGACGGCCGCCCGCACCGAGCCCCGGCTGACGGCCAGCCACCGCCGGTAGCGCTCCTTGGGGCCCAGGTCGGCGGCGAGCGTCGCGTGCCGGCCGCCGCCGAGCAGGTCGGTGAGCGCCTCGTCGACCCGGGCGGTGGAGCGCCCGTCGGGCAGCACGACAAGCGCGCCGCGCCCGCCGGCCAGCGTGGCGGCGACCGCCCGGGCGATCTCCTGCGGCCAGGTCGGGCCGGGCAGCGCCGTCCACACCGCGCGGGGCGCGTGGCCGTCGGCGAGCGCCGTCAGGTAGTCGGGCCCCTGCGGGTAGCGGCTCCAGCTGCCGGGCTCGGGCGCGGCGGGCGGCGCCAGGGCGGGCGGGGAGGGCTCGGCCTCCGCCTTGGCGTGGCGGGGCGGCACGGCGAGCTGGAGGACGTCGGCGAGGGTGCCCGCGTAGCGGTCGGCGACGGTGCGGCAGAGCCGCAGCAGCTCGGGGGTGAGCACGGGCTCGGGCGACAGCACCTGGGCGAGCGGCGCGAGCGGGCCCGCGTAGTCACTGGCCGCGCGGCGCTCGACGATGAAGCCGTCGTGCAGCTCCCCGCCCTCGCGCCGGCCGTTCACCACGCGCGCCCCGAAACGCACCCGGACGCGGACGCCCGGCACCGCGTCGTCGGCGAGGTTGGCGGGCACCGCGTAGTCGAAGAACTGGTCGAGGTGGAGCAGCCCCTTGTCGACCAGCACCCGGGCGACCGGCAGGTGCTCGGCCCGCTGGGCGCCCAGCCAGGTACGCGGCTTCGCGCGGCGGACCGTCTCGCGGATGAACGCGAGCTGCTCCGGCGCCCCGCTCCCTCCGGCCTCGTCTGTGCTGCTCATCGCTCCAAGTACTACCACCTGGGACTGACAGAACACGCCAGGCGGCGGCCGCCCCGGTGGTCCGGGG